>NZ_JBHHJU010000010.1:0-179114 GCF_042136325.1 Neobacillus sp. KR4-4 | reverse complement strand
TCGCCCTTGTTAAAGGGATGTCAAACCATTGGCGTGTTTGTCAAGAGCGATTGCGGGCACCTCCGCTACAAAAAAGAGAGAGGAAATAAACTTCAGGTCACTTTTTCATAGAAGTTTTGACACTACCTTTTGGAATCACAACTGTGAAAATCGTCCCTTCGCCTTCATGCGAGGAAAAGGTTATATATCCCCCTAAACCTGCAATTGCTTCTTTTACAAGGATTAACCCGATTCCGGAATTGCTTTGACGATTTTTTGTAGAAAAGCCATTTTGGAAAATTTTTTCACCAATGCTGTTGTTTATGCCTTTCCCGTTATCTTCAATTTCGATGATCAGGTCTTTTCCTAAGTCGGTTAAAAACAGAGAAACTCTTTTTTCTACCTTCCCATTTTCTCTCACAGCATCAAAAGCATTATTAACAAGGTTACCGATAATCGTCACTAACGTATCCCTGTTAATTTCATCAGGCAAATCTCTAAAACTGCTGTCACGATCGATTGTAAGATGAATCTTCAATTCACTGGCTAAACTAACCTTTCCTAAAATAAATCCAGCAATAATCGGATCAGGAATTTCCCTCATTAAGAAGCTAATAAATCCTTGTGTGACATCCACTTCCCTTGAAATGAAATCAATCGCCTCCTTATAGGAACCAAGCTGGATCAAACCTAGCAGTGTATAGAGCCGGTTGGAATACTCATGTGTCTGAGCCCGCAGGCCTTCAGCATATGCTTTAACATGAGACAATTCCTGAATCAAATTAGATAACTCTGACTTGTTTCTGAAGCTGGCAACAGCTCCAATTACCTCATCTTTTTTATTAAAAATAGGGATACGATTCACCAAAAATATCTCACCCCAAATCGTAAATTCCCGATCATACTCTGCCAACCCTGTCCGAACTACTTCATATAGATGAGTATTTTCAATAACATCATCAATCTTCTTTCCACGGAGGAGAACGTTTAATGGAACATTGAGAATTTTATGTGCAGTTTCATTGACGACGGTTATTCGTCCATTCGTATCGATGGCGATAATCCCCTCATGGATGGATTCTAATATGGCATGTTTTTCCTGGTACATCCAGGCGATTTCTTTCGGTTCAAGTCCAAAAATAGCTCTTTTTATATTTAACGAGATTAATAATGCAGCTAGTAATCCTCCTAGTAAAATAATCATGGTGGTGATAAAAATTTTCCTTCGTATCTTTCCTACTTCTTTTTCAATATCTGTTTGAAGATAGCCTACTGAAACAACACCAATTACTTTGCCCTCACTAAAAATAGGCGCTTTCCCTCTTAGAGAAGGACCGAGAGTTCCGATTGATTCAGAGATAACCGATTCTCCTTTAAAGACTCGCTGATTATCTCCACCTACCATTTTTTTCCCTAAACGGTTAGGATCGGGATGAGAATAGCGAATTTCCTGGCGATTACCGATAACTATAAATTCCGCACCAACCTGTTTGCGAATTTTTTCAGCGATTGGTTGAATAATGGCAGAAGGGTTTTTATTAGAAAAAGCTTTTTGTATCTCAGGCATATTTGAAATGGACTGAGCCACAGATAAAGCCTTCGTTCCTTTTTCATGCTTAAGATTGGATTCCATAATATTTTTAAAGGTTAGTTCGAAAATCCCGCCGATGAAGATAATTACTATAAAAATTCCTAGCATTAATTTCGTATGTAATCGCATACATGCACCTCTACTTCTATCATATAGAAAAAAACTCCTTAAAAAAAGGAGTTTTTTGCAATAATCAGAACTTTTAGAATGTCATCCTTCTTCATTTATGACCACATTTTTTCCTCTCATCTTCATTAATACCGGGATCACCAACCAAAGAACCGTCATAATTAGGAATCCTAATGAAATCGGACGAGTGAAAAATGGTCCAAAATCTCCATTGAAAATCGTTAAAGCCCGACGCAGATTATTCTCAACCATTGGCCCTAAAACAAGTCCTAACACTAATGGGGCAATCGGGTAATCATGTTTATTTAAGAAATAGCCAATGACACCGCAGCCTAATAATAGTAACAGGTCATAAACAGAGACTTGTACCGCATAAACGCCGAAAATAGAGATTGCAATAATAAGAGGAATTAAATACCGCTTTGGAGTCTGAATAATTTTTGCAAACACCTTTACGAGCGGCAGGTTAAGAATGAGCAACATGATATTTCCAATAAACATACTAGCAATCAACCCCCACGCAACTTGGGGATGATCTTCAAATAATAACGGACCTGGCTGAACATTATACATCATCAGTGCCCCCATCAGGATGGCGGTTGTACCCGATCCTGGAATTCCTAAGGTTAATAATGGAATCATTGCTCCGCCTGAGGCCGCATTGTTTGCCGATTCCGGCGCTGCCACACCAGCAATGGCCCCCGTTCCAAATTTAGATGGGTCTTTAGCTATCTTCTTTTCTAAAATGTACGAAAAAAAGGATGCTAGGGTCGCTCCCGCTCCGGGTAAAATCCCGATAAAGAAACCTAAGATGGAACCTCTAGCGATTGGTGCGGCCGATTCTTTCAACTCTTCTTTAGAAGGGATTAAATTATTAATCTTTGCCATTTGTGTATCTTCTTCTTCTTTTTCCAAGATCGTTTTGAATACCTCTCCTAGGGCAAACAAGCCTACCGCAATCGTTAAGAATTCAATGCCTTGATATAACCAAGGGATATTAAAGGTAAACCGACCAATCCCTGAAACATTGTCAATTCCGATCGTAGCAAGCAGCAAGCCACATACGGTCATAATCAATGCTTTCGTAACGGACTTACCTGCCAACCCACTAACAGCCCCAAGGCCTAAGAGCATAAGCGAGAAATATTCAGCGGGTCCGAATTTAAGGGCTAGATTTGACAATGGTTTCGCCAGAACAATTAGGGCAATTAATGTCACGATACCCGCCACAAACGACCCAATCGCGGCAATTGACAAGGCACTCCCTGCCCGTCCTTTCTTAGCCATTTGGTAACCATCTAATGTGGTCACCACGGACGATGACTCTCCAGGAGTATTTAATAGAATAGAAGTAGTCGATCCCCCATACATAGCCCCGTAGTATACACCAGCAAGGAGAATAATAGCGCTCGTGGCCGCTTGCTCAGGAGGAAGACCTCCTGTAATGGAAGCAGTAACAGGAATAAGTAAGGCAACACCGCTCATCGGGCCAATCCCCGGTAACACCCCGACAGCTGTCCCAATTAATACCCCAACAAAAGCAAAAATCAAATTATACCAAATAAGTGCAGAACCAAATCCATGCAACAAATAATCCAGAGTATTCATTCTATCTCCTCCTTTCATCCTAAATAATATGGTGCCTGACACCATGATCTAATCAATTAAACCAAATGGGCCACCCTGGAAGTGTTCCTTTTAGGACTTCGACAAAAATGAAATAAACCAAGGCAGAGAAACCTCCAGAAATGAATAGTGAGGTAAGCCATTTTCCTCGTTCCATTGTTTGAAAGCAGACAAAAAGAAATAGGAAGGTTGTGATCACATAGCCCACGGATTCTAGCGTCAAAATATAAACGAGAGTGGCGATAAAAATGATGATAAAAGGCTTGTACTGCAGTTTTTCTTTTTCCTTCTCCTGCTTTTTTCCACTAAAGGTTTCATAAAATAAACGAATACTTAAGATCACTAACAGACCCCCGAGAAATAATGGAAAGATATCCGGACCCACTACACTCCCATATGAGGAGCTGGCAATATTCCTGCTTCCAATAATAAATAAGGTTCCTACAGTTAGAAACAATATAGCAGCTATACGATCAAATTTAATGTCCATTTAAATCCCTCCAATCCGTTTACATTAAAATATGAAAGGGAAGGAGAAAGTCCATCCTTCCCTCTTTAATTACTCCTGCATTCCTAATGCTTCTAATAATTGTTGAACTTGTGTTTCTTGGTCTTCTAAGAACTTTTTAAAATCTGCACCGTTTTTATATTCTAATTCCCAGCCTTGTGTCTCAACCTCCTTCTTCCATTCAGGGGATTGGACTAATTTATCAATTGTTTTTTCCCAATATGATTTTGCTTCCGCTGACATTTTTTCAGGTCCAAAAACTCCACGCCAAATCGTAAATTCTGCATCAACACCTTGTTCCTTCGCAGTTGGAACATCTTTAAAATCGCCAGCTAAACGTTCAGATGAAGTAATTGCAAGCACGCGAACTTTACCAGCTTTAAGGAATTCTTTCACACTAGAGGCATCTGTCCCAATGACATCCGCGTTTCCACCAAGTAATGCTGTAATGGCTTCTCCACCGCCATCATAGGAAACATATTTAATTTTAGTTGGGTCCACCCCGTATTTATAGGCTGGTAGAATCGAAACTAAATGGTCCATTGAGCCCGGTGCGGATCCTCCTGCAAATGCCAACTTTGCAGGATCCTTTTTAACCTCTTCCAAAACTGACTTTAGATCTTTAAATTTGGAATCAGTTTTGACAACAATCGCGCCATAGTCTTTCGTTAACTGTGCTAATGGAGTGGTATTTTTATAACCGTACGGGCTGTTACCTTCTTTCTTTAAATTGTTGATAATAATTGGCGGTGAATTGACAAACAACATGTCGTTATTTTCTGCCTGCTGGGTGGCATATTCTGCCATAAATACGGCTCCACCGCCGCCAGGCTTGTTCTCAACAGTTAATGGTTGTTTTACTAGCTTTGTTTCGCTTAGCACTTTTGTGAACGATCGAGCGGTTAAATCCCAGCCTCCACCTGCTCCAGAAGGTGCGACAACACTAATTGCTTTAGTTGGATAACCAGTTCCCGCCTCTTTTTTCCCTGAGCTCGCTGTTTCTTTACTGCTGCAAGCCCCCAAACTTAGTGCCAAAGCTCCTGCACACATAACTGCTGAAATTCTTTTCATCGAAAACATTTCATTTCCCCCTTTGTAAACGTTTTCTTAATTTTACAAAAATTTCGAGGATTTCATAGATTATTCATATAAACGGCATTAAAAACTTAACTACCATTTTGTTCATAAAGTTCATGGTGTAAATATTGAATGATCAACACGTGAAAAACTCCTGCAATTACGGTGCAGGAGTACTGTTTTTTATGAATAGAATACTTTTTTTATAAAGTCTCCTATTTCACCTAAAGCCTTCTTCGCCTCTGGTAATCGATCACCACTAATCTGCCAAACATGCCACATTTTGTCCCATATTTTAAAGGTGACCTCTACGCCTGCCTGTCGTGCTTTATTTGCCAGCAGCTCCGCGTCACTTTGCAAAATTTCATGATTCCCTGCTTGGATAAATAAGGGCGGGAATCCAGTAAGGTCTGCAAAGACAGGTGAAATAAGCGGATGATCGAGGGGAGTCTTATGCCCTGAATACATTAGCGCGGCATCTTTAACACCTTGAATCGTTAGATAAGGATCCACCACTTTATTTTTCCGATAACTTTCCCCGCTGCTGGTTAAGTCGACCCATGGTGATAAACAAACTATTGCCCGTGGCAGCGGCTCATTCTGATCTCTTAAGACTAAGGTGGCTGCTACACTTAAGCCCCCGCCTGCTGAATCACCTGCAAAAATAATATTGGCAGGATCATACCCTTGACGCAAGAGCCAGCGGTACACAATGACGGCATCTTCAATGGCAGCAGGAAAAGGATGTTCCGGTGCGAGACGATATTCTGGAAAAAGAACCTTCATATTAGCTGCCTTCCCGATACTAGCTGCAAGTGGTCGATGGGTATTAGCTGAGCAAAATGCATATCCTCCGCCATGTAAATAAAGGATTACTTTTTCTTCCGAACTGTTTTCGGAGGAAAGCCATTCAGCGTACAATCCTTCAATTTCCAATTTCTGAACCTTACAGTCTTTCGGCAGTTTAGCTAGCTTTCTAGCAACCGTGTCCAGCATTTGCCTTTTTTCATGCATTCCCCTTTCTGAAATACCCTTCCTTAACGCTCGTTCGACCGAAAGTTTAATTCCTTTCTCAATCAAAAAACTTCGAAAACTTGCCATCTCCCAACCTCCTTTAAACCCAAATTTTGCTAATATCATTATACTAGAAAAACCTTCCAATAAAATAGTTAGGATTTTATTGTTTTTCGAAAATTTTGTAAAAATTCGTACGAATTCTTCCATTTCCTCTTGCCTGTAGTACAATGGAAGTATCTGTTAGACTTTTTCGGAGGTTTTTCATTTTATGAATCGATTGACCGACCATTTAATCATCATTTCATTTGATTGCCTTTCAGCTTTAGATTTTCCACTATTAACCGCACTCCCACACTTTCAATCCATTTTAAAAAATGGTGCCTTGGTCAAAAATGTCAAATCTATTTACCCATCGGTAACCTATCCTTGTCACGCAACAATTGTGACGGGTAATTATCCGAGGCGGCATGGGGTCATTAATAATACCCTTATACAACCGGGAAGACGATCACCTGATTGGAATTGGTACCGGGATTGTATACAAGGAACCACATTGTATGACGAAGCGAAAAAATCAAATTTGACTACGGCTGCCCTATTGTGGCCCGTAACAGCAAATGCAAATATTGACTACAATATGCCAGAAATTTTTGCGAACCGGCCATGGCATAACCAAATTCTTGTTTCGCTAATGAGTGGCAGTCCCCGTTTTCAATGGGACCTTAATCGAAAATACGGACATATCCGTAAAGGGCTGAATCAACCGGAATTGGATGACTTTGTCCTAGAGTCAACTGTCGATACGATTAAAACTAAGAAACCAAATCTACTAATGGTTCACTTTACCGATTTAGATACACAGCGTCATTATCACGGCTTCTCATCCGAGGAAGCTATGGCGGCAATCGAACGTCATAATTTCAGGCTTGGCAGGATTATTAGTGCCTTAAAAGAAAGTGGCATTTATGAAAATTCCACGGTGGTGGCATTAGGTGACCATAGTGCCTTAGATGAAAATAAAGCGATAAACCTCAATGTTTTATTCCATGAGCAAGGTTTGATCACCTCGAACGGAAAAGGGAAAATAATTAATTGGAAGGCGTATTGTAAAAGTTGTGATGGGTCTGCATATATTTACATTAAAGACAATCACGATACCACAACCTTACAGGAAGTAAGGCAATTAGTAGATTCCTTGCTTCATAATCCTGAAAACGGTATTGAATCCGCTTTAACCGGTGCACAAGCTTCAGAAAAAGGAGCAGATGGAGCTTGTGCGTTTATGCTTGAAGCACAAAGAGGATATTTCTTTTTAGAAGACTACGAGGGGGAATTTATCAAAACCATTACTAAGGAGGATGTCAGCAAGGATCATAAGTACACATTAGCATGTCATGGCTATTCACCTGAGAAAGAAGAATATGGAACTATTTTTATGGCAGCTGGAAAAGGAATTCAAGCAGGCACCCTGCCTTCAATCCGTCTCATTGATGAAGGCCCCACATTTGCCCGTCTTCTTGGATTAGATTTAGGCCAGACAGATGGAAGGGTTATCGAAGAGATTTTGAAATTTTAAAAGGGGGAAAATCTATGAGCCGGATGTCAAAGCAAGAAAAGAGCTGGGTTTTATATGATTGGGCAAACTCTGCTTATTCCATCCTCATTACCACAGCCATATTTCCATTATATTTTAAAGCAGCGGCGAAAGAGGCAGGACTTGCAGCTTCGACTTCCACAGCTTATTGGGGCTATGCTAATTCATTTGCTACCCTGCTTATATCACTTTGTGCCCCTATTTTAGGAAGTATCGCCGACTTCAAAGGATTAAAGAAACGTCTTTTTACCTTTTTCTTTACATTAGGAATTGTTTTTACCTTGCTGCTTGCAGTGGTCCCAAGTAATCAATGGCTTTTTTTATTAATTTGCTATATGGTTACCGTAATTGGCTTTGGAGGGACAAATATTTTCTATGATGCCTTTCTTGTCGATGTAACGACAGAGGATCGGATGAATCAAGTATCCTCACGAGGCTTTGCAATGGGTTATATCGGCAGCACCATCCCTTTTATCATTAGTATTGCACTTATTATATTATCCCAGCAAAATATCATCCCCTTATCTGTGACTGTCGCAAGTCAAGCGGCCTTTGCGATAACCGCCCTATGGTGGGGATTATTCACGATTCCAATGCTTAAAAATGTCCAGCAGGTTTATTATAAGGAACCAGTGCCAAACCCGATTTCCAATGGCTTTAAACAACTATTTGACACCTTTAAAAAAATCAAACTATACAGATCCTTGTTTCTGTTCTTAATTGCTTATTTCTTTTATATTGATGGCGTCAATACGATTATTACCATGTCGACAGCCTATGGTTCTGACCTAGGCATTACATCTACTAACCTATTAATTATATTATTTGCTACACAAGTAGTGGCTGCACCGTTTGCCATTTTATATGGGAAACTTGCCGATAAATTCAAAGGCAAAACAATGCTGCTCGTGGGAATCTTTGTTTATATCATTATTTGTACGTATGCCTATTTCTTAAAGACCACATTAGATTTTTGGATCTTAGCGATGCTCGTGGCATCCTCACAAGGTGGAATCCAGGCCCTAAGCCGTTCCTATTTTGCCAAACTCGTTCCAAAGGAAAATGCCAATGAGTTCTTTGGTTTTTACAGTATTTTTTATAAATTTGCAGCGATATTAGGGCCATTCCTGGTTGGATTCACGGCTCAGATTACTGGAAATACAAACAGCGGTGTGTTTAGCTTAATTCTTCTCTTCATTATCGGAGGCACCATCCTACTGCGCGTTCCGGAATCAACAACTATCACAAAATCGAATTCACTTTCTCAATAAAAATGACTAAGACCTCAATTTTGAGGTCTACTTTTTTAAAAAGTTGGTTTATGCGATTCGCTGATTAAACTCAAAAATTCGCCAATTGAACCCGATAATTGCTGGGAATAAAAAAAGAACATACCAAAGGCACATTCTTCGTCGAAAAAATTATTTTTTCATTAATTTTTGAATAGTAATTAAAACCTCATCCAAGACTTCCAAATCACCTTCCTGTATTCTTTCAACAACACAGCTCTTTAGATGTCCTTCAAGCAGGATTTTGGCAACACTATTTAAAGCGGACTGAGTGGCCGATATCTGGTTAATGACATCATCACAATATGTATCTTTTTCAATTAAGCCTTTAATGCCGCGAATTTGACCTTCAATACGGTTTAATCTTGTGACAAGATTATTTTTCACTTTATCGGAATGATGACTTTTACGATCACTTTCATCAAGTGAGCAGCAAGGATCATCAATAAGCTCATTTTCCTTTCCGACTTCATTTGACATTGCTCCGCCTCCTTTTTGAGATGATTATATCATACACCATTTATTTTCATTTCACATATGAATGATATATAAAAATATTTGACTGTAATCCACAGAAATATTTTTTAACTTTTCTGATTATTTATTCTAGCTTTATTTCCTTATCTTCATATATAATATTTTCATAACTATTTTGAAGGGTGTTGGTTAATTTGGCAAACAAAGCTGATGTGAAAAAAATCTCTGTTAACTCAACAATTTCATTAAAAGGAATTGTCAAAGCCATTTTCAACGATACCGTTCATGTGCAGATTGGCGGTAAAATTATCACGCTTCCAGCATCTGAATTGCTGATTGAAAAGCCTGTCCAATAGTTCATTTATCTTGTAAATCCAAGCAATAGCAGTAAATTAGTATTTTACTAAAGAAAAGCCCTTCACATCTTTTGTGAAGGGCTGTTAAAATAAGCAAAAATTATTTCCAATCATTTATGATCTATTCTTCATCGGAAACACGCAATTGCTCTAATACATCTGGTGGAAATACCATCCGGCAAATAACTTTTGAAATCTCTCGATAGTCTGTACTTTTCCCACTAACGATTACGGTTCCGTGACTATTCTCCACTAAAACTAATATTGACCAAGCGACAGCTTCTAAATCCAAATCCTTCCACGTTAATCCATTTTCTTCGGCTTGCTTTAAACCGAACAAAATTTTTGAATAAATTTTCCTTCGTGCTTCACCTAAAAATTCAGCCAGACCAGGGTCTTTCAGCATCAATTCAGGCAGGACGCGCTGCAGACCTAACTCACTTAGTCGTTTATTATGAGCTTCTAATAATGATGCTAACAATGATTCCGGATCCCTTGAAACCCAGCTCGGTTCAGGTGGGAGAAGCTTGTCAATTTTATCTTCTAATACCGACATTAATAGCTGGCGTTTATCAGAGAAATACCGATAAAAGGTTCCGGTCGCCACCCCGGCATGGGCTGCGATTTCCTTAGCCGTCGTTTGCTCGTACCCACAAGAAATAAATAGATGCAATCCACTTTCAAGCAATGCATTCCTTTTTTGCTGAGCCCTCTCCTGCTTTGGGAGAAAAGGGAATTCACCAATTAATAGGTCATGATTGTCCGGCATTTTATCACCTCATTTATATCATACCACTTTTTTAAAATTTGAACCACAGTTCATGTTTTCGTTGACAGACCCTTCTCTCCATGCGATACTTGAACTACGGTTCATGTTAAATTGCTATTATTGTATAAACACCCCTTTACAAAATAGTTGGATCGTAACATGACCGATTTTTTATTAAATAATCCTCTATCTATGCAGGAATTCATTATATTTTTCCGAATAATTTAATGTAATATTAATTGTGCTTCTAACATTTCGAAAGGCGTTGATATTGTGGCAAACCAATCTGAATCCAAAAAAATCTCTGTTAATTCAACCATCTCCTTAAAAGGAATTGTAAAAGCCATTTTCAACGATACGATTCATGTTCAAATTGGTGGTAAGGTTATTACATTGCCTGCCTCTGAATTCGCAATCGATAAAACTATAAAGTAATTTGTATAGTAAGGAAGCCCACCACGGTAGTGATGGGCTTTTCTCATGGAGTACTTAATTTCTGGTAACAAACACAGGACTCGATATGGTCATTCACCATTCCAGTCGCTTGCATAAATGCATAACAGATAGTCGAGCCAACAAACTTAAACCCGCGCTTCTTTAAATCCTTACTTAATTTATCACTTATTTCCGTGACTGCAGGAACATCTTTCATTTCTTTAAAGTGATTTTGAATTGGTTTACCACCAACAAAGGACCATATGTACTTACTAAATGAGCCAAATTCGTCGACGACCTTCAAAAACGCATGTGCATTGGTAATAACAGCATTGATTTTGAGTTTATTTCTGACAATTCCTTCATTATTTATTAGTTCCTCGATTTTCTTTTCGTTATAGCGTATAATTTTTTCAGCCTCAAAGTTATCAAAGGCCTGTCGATAGTTCTCTCGCTTCTTTAAAATCGTATACCAGCTAAGACCTGCCTGAGCCCCTTCAAGATTTAAGTATTCGAATAAAAGCCGGTCATCATAGACTGGAACTCCCCATTCATGATCATGATAGTCAATATATAATGGATCCTGATTTACCCAACCACAGCGATTCATTATCAAGATTCCTCCCATACTCCCTTGATTGTTTCTTTAGTATTACATATTTTTTCAAATAGAAAAACCTCCCTCAGCAAAAAGGAGGCTAAAACAAAGTTTTTATCCTATTTTTATAGTAAGATAAGAGTATATATAGTAAAGAAAGGACTCAGCTAAGAATGAATTATAAAATGATTGTTTTAGATCTCGATGATACGTTACTACAGGACGACCATACAATTTCCCCACGGACAAAGAAGGCGTTAATGGATGCCCAGGAAGTGGGAGTTAAGGTCGTATTAGCATCAGGGCGACCAACCTATGCCATGTATGATATTGCTGAAGAATTGAATTTAAAGAAGTACGGAAGTTTTATTCTTTCTTTTAATGGGGCAAAAATAACAAACTGTCTAACCGGTGAAGAGCTTTTTAGCAGCACTTTGTCCCCTGAAACCGTACATCACCTCTACGATTTAAGTCGTCGTGAGAATGTTTGGATACATACCTATGTCGGCGACACCATTGTAACCGAAGCCGGGAATCAATATACCGATATTGAGAGTGAAATTACTGGTTTAGAAATCTTTGAGGTTGACAGCTTAGTAGATTCTGTGAAAGAACCTGTGGTTAAGGTGTTAATGCTTGAAGATGAAATGAAGCTTGCCAAAGTGGAGAAAAAACTTCAACAGGAATTAGCTGGTCAACTAAGTGTAATGCGTTCAAAACCTTTCTTTTTGGAATTCACCGAAGCAGGTGTAACAAAAGGTACGAGTCTCAACCACTTGATTGGACAACTCGGAATTAAACGCGAAGAAGTTATTGCTATAGGAGACAGCTACAATGATTTAGCAATGATAGAGTTTGCAGGACTTGGTGTAGCCATGGGCAATGCACCAGCCGATATTAAGGAAAAAGCTAATTATGTGACCGACACCAATATGAACGATGGTGTGGCAAAGGTCGTTGAAAAGTTTGTGTTGAAATCAGTACAGCTAGTGTAAATTAAAATTCATACATCAAACGCATGTGGTTTATAACAAAACCACATGCGTTTTTTTGTAAACAATGCACCAATTGCCTCTGACCTAGCCCAATCATGTCCCCTCTTATGAATATTAAGCATAAAATATCACATTCAAAAACATAAAAGGCGGAGAGAGGTATGGGATTATTCATCAACAAAAATCATCATCCGGAGGTCTACAAAAATAAAGGACAGCTGCAAACAAAAAATCAGATGATTTCAAGACAGGATTTTCTGTCAGAACTCGTACAAGAACAGCAAAAAGCGAATACAGCACTTAATAAAGCGTTATCTGAAATAGGCTTACAAACACAGTTACAAGAAAAAACACAATTCACTCAATGGAACCATATTGAATCACAGCTGAATGATTTACGTAATCGTTTGGAACGAAGCGAGGCTGTGAATCATCAACTTGTCAAACAAATGAATGAACAATTGGAAATACAAAAAGAGGTTTCAGAAAAAATGACGAAACAAGAGAAGTTTCAAGGGGGAGTTTTACTGCGCCTGGACAACCAAGAAGCACTAATGGACAAAATCTCCCGGCAAATCAATCATATTCGTTCGATTTTGTTTGAACGAACAAATTATTTAGCCGCGAAAATAGACGATGGCTATAAAATTACCTCTTCCTATGTGTACAAATTAATGACAGGAACAGAGCAGCCATTAACATTTTTGTTGATGAATCAAAAGAAAGAAGAAAATCACACACAAACAGACTGAATCCACTTAACTTTACAATTAACCATGTTCCAAAATAAAACACCTCCAGTCGTCAAATCACATCGACATTGGAGGTGTTTATATTGATTTTTAATTAAGCCACACGCTCATTCGTGTTATTAGAGGTTGCAGATTTTGTTACGAAACTAACAGCAAATGTAACTACTAAATTGATAATTAATGCGATAACACCCACATTTAGATCCTTAACAAATTGCGGTAGTGCAGGGAAAAGAGTCCCAACAGTTGAAGCACTGATTGTAATGTAGGCAACCGTAAAGACCCCTACTGCGATACCTGCGAAAGCACCTGCTTTTGTAACTACGTTGTTTTTCGCTAAGCTGAAAACCAATGCTGGGAACAATTGTGTAACAAGACTGTAACCCATTAATAACAAGGTTACTAAAGTGTCCCCGCCCTTAAATGTAAAGTATAAAGCGATAATTGCAACAACTGGTACTAAGTTCTTAGCTAATTTAGAAACTTGAAGGTCTGTCGCTTTTGGTACAAAGACCTTATAGACGTTTTTCGCTAATAGAGTAGATGCGGACATCATAATCATCGAACCTGGAACAATTGCTGTTAATAGACCAGCTGCACCGATTAACCCAACTACCCAAGGATCAAACGTCTGCATTGAAAGTTTTAATAAGGCAAGGTCACCGTCTGCCCCTTCTAACCCTTTCACCTGTAGGATGGCAGCAAAACCAACGAAGAAGACAAATAATAACACTAACTGATATAACGGCATGATAATCGCATTCTTACGGAAAACCTTTGAACTTTGTGCAGAATAAATGGAACCGAAAGTGTGCGGCCACATATAGAAACCAAGTGCCGTTAATAATACAGTTGATATGAACCAGGAAACACTTAAACCAGTTTCAGGCATAGCAAGGAATCCCGGTTTTGCAGCTTCAATTGCTTCAAACATTGGTTGGAAACCGCCATAGTAATGAATTGGCAGATAAATCCCTAAGAATAAAACAATCCCCAAAATCATGATATCCTTAATAACGGCTGTCCATGCAGAACCATGGATTCCTGAGATCATTACGTAAACCGTTACAGCAATAACACCAATCCAAATCGCTGCAGTGGATGAGATCGAACCACCTGAAGCTTCAGCAACGATAATCCCTAAACCTTTTAATTGAAGGACAAGATATGGAATAAGCGCTACTACGCCAACTAGCGAGACAAAAACACCAAGTAACGGGCTTTTGTATTTACTAACAAAAAAATCAGATTGAGACATTAAATTGTTATCTTTTGCATATTTCCAAATTGCAGGAAGCAACCAATAGGACATAATATAGGCTAAACAGCCGTATCCTAGAATATAATAAGTTGGGCCTCCTTTACCATAAGCCCAGCCGCTTCCGCCTAAGAAAGTAAACGTAGTGTAAATTTCCCCTGCCATTAATAAGAAGACAAAGATGGTGCCGAAGCCGCGGCCCCCAACAGACCATTGTTCAAGACTCATATCCTTCCCTTTTTGAGCTTGAACTCCGAGGAAGATGGATAACGCTAAAAATCCGAAAATGATAATTAATGCCGTATTCATTAGATCTCCTCCTCCTTATTTGCTGGGTCCATTTTAAACACAAGCGCCATAATTCCTGAAGTAATAACTACCCAAAGAACAATGTAAAAGAGAACAAAAGGCATTCCGAACACGTAGGGAGTGACCTTATTGACGAAAGGAACTCCGCCAAGTAATCCAATAAATGGTATGATTGCAAGAAGTTGATGTAATTTCATAGATAAACCCCCAATATTAGTTTATATTGATGCCTTCTTTCTATTTATATAGGCGGACCTTCGTGGAACCTTTTTTCTATATAAATTCCACGAAGGAACTAAATTGCGTATTTTTTAAGCTAAAAATTTAAAGGTCGCATGCAGGAACGTTTTTACTCCAATTTCTAGTGCGTCTTCATCGATTGTAAAACGTTCGTGGTGATGTGGATAAGTAATACCTTTCTCCTCATTACCTGCTCCAACATAAAAGTAACAGCCTGGAGCTTTTTCCATAAATGCAGAGAAATCTTCTCCACCCATATTTGGCCTCATCATATCAAGTGCCTCTTCACCAAATACTTCTCGTACGGTTTCTTCAATGACTGCAGTCACTTCGTTATCATTGATGACAGGGCGATAGCCAAACTCATATTTGAATTCGTAAGATGCTTCATGTGCTTCAGTAATACCCTTGACCACGCGTTCCATTTTAGCTGGAATCGATTCGCGAAGTGTTGAATCAAAGCTTCGTACAGTACCCCAAAGTTTTACAGAGCCAGGAATAACATTATGAGTTGTTCCTGCAAGAAATTGGGTTACTGAAATAACTAAACTATCTAGTGGATCCGTATTCCTTGAGACGATATGCTGAAGGTTGGTCACTACTTGCGCTGCGACAGCAATGGAATCAATTGTTTGATGTGGAAGTGCGGCATGCCCGCCTTTACCATTCACTGTAATCCAGAACGTATCGGGTGAAGCCATCATCGGACCGTACACAACTCCAACTTTGCCTTTTTCAATTGGTGACCATAAATGTGTCCCAATTACTAGGTCCACTCCGTCCATGACTCCTGCTTGAACCATTTCTTCCGCTCCACCTGGGAATAACTCTTCCGCATGCTGGAACAAGAAACGAACTTCACCTTTAATATGATCCTTTAATCCTGAAAGAATTTTTGCGGTACCAAGCAGCATCGCGGTATGACCGTCATGGCCGCATGCATGCATTACACCTGGAGTTTGGGAAGCAAATTCAAAAGTGTTCTCCTCTTGAATTGGCAGGGCGTCCATATCCGCACGAATTGCAAGTGTTTTACCTGGTTCAGCACCGATTAAGCGAGCCACCACACTTGTTTTAGTCGGGCGGGAAATCTCCAAGTTTCCAAACGATTGTAAAGTATCATAGATGAATTGCGAGGTTTTTTCCTCTTGGAATGATAATTCAGGATTTTGATGTAAATGCCTTCTCCAGGCAATGACTTGTTCTTTTGTTTCTTCTGCTAGTTGATTAAGATTGACTGTTGTAGTGATACTCATGCTCGACATCTCCTATTAGTTTGTTGTTATATTCACTTTTTGGACCGCTAGACTTAGAACTGTATGATATAGAATATTTGCTCCGTCTCTGCAGTCTTCTTTTGAACTCCATTCTGCTGGGTCATGACTAATTCCATTCTTGGAACGGATGAAGATCATCCCCATTGGACATAGGTCCATTAATTGCATCCCGTCATGACCTGCGCCGCTTGGAAGATAATTACTTTCTAAGCCTAATGTATCAAAGGCGTCTTTTGCTGCATTCTTTACGATATTAGAACATGGAGCCGGTGCAACCCGCTGTAGATCTTCAATCGTTAACTTAACACCTTGATTCCTACAAATTTGCTCGGCCTGTACTCTAATCTTTGCCTCTACCTCATCGCGAACGACTTCACTAATATCACGAAGATCTAAAGAGAATTCAACCCGACCTGGAATAATGTTGATTCCACCTGGCTGCACCTGAACTTGTCCAACAGTGCCAACGGTGGTTCCAGTCTTTGCCGCTTCTTCCTCAATCACGAGCATAATTCTTGCTGCAGTTGTCAATGCATCATGTCTGATCGACATCGGTGTGGCTCCTGCATGACCAACTTCCCCTTCTAAAATAAACTTAAGCCATAATGGACCAGCTAATCCTGAAACAATCCCGGCTGAGAGATTTTGTCCTTCAAGTACTTTCCCTTGTTCAATGTGAAGTTCGACATACGCCTTCACTTCTTCAGGCTTGCGGGCTGCTTTACCGATCGCTTCCGGCTCGAGACCATTTGCGACGAATGCATCAGCAATTGAGATCCCCTGTTTATCTTTATTAAGTAATTCTTCTTGTGTAAGTGTCCCAGCGATCCCCCTGCTGCCAATCATTCCAAAACTGAATCTTGCCCCTTCTTCATCGGTAAAAGCAATGACTTCAATTGGATGTTCTGTCTCAATCCCTTGCTCATTCATGACTTGAAGGGCTTCAACAGCCGATAGAACACCAAGCGGTCCATCAAAATTCCCGCCATTAAATACTGAATCGATATGTGAACCTGTTAATACCACTGGCGCGTCAGGGTTTACCCCTTCCTTCCTGCCTATTAGGTTTCCAACTTCATCCTCACGTACTTGCAAACCAGCTTCTCTCATAAATGCAGCTACAAGATCTTTAGCTGCTCGTTCTTCTGGAGTGAAAGACAAACGAGTGACACCATCAGATTCGGTTTTTCCAATTTCACTGAGAAGTTGCAAACGACCCCATAATCTCTCTTCGTTAATCACTGCTTCCATCCTTTCTGCCACATTCCTACTTGTTTAACGCTTTAATAGAATGGCGTGTATTATTAATGTATTTATAATTATAGAACTTATCAGAATATTTGTTATGTTATTTTTCACAAAATTCTTAACAAACAATTTGTGTAAAAACACAAATAAATAACAAATACCATCCTAACTCCTTATAATTCCTAACAAAAACCACACATTTTATTATAGAGTTTGTTACAATAAACAAAAGATATTAAATTTTTCATATTATTCTAAGATCATTAAATTGTGAGGTGCATGATGAAAGAAACACTTAGCCATCGTCAGTTGCAATCATTAATCCATGTTTCCAATGTGTTAAATTCATCACTAGATATTGATACGATTATTGATTCCATTATGGTTCAAACAGTGTCAGTTATCGATGCAGCGCACGGGGGGGTTCTATTCCTATATGACCCTGGTCAAGATCTGCTCATTCCAAAGTCAGACAGCAACTTTACATCTGAAATTACAAGGGTAAGGTTGAAACCAGGTGAATCGATGACAGGCTTAGCTTTTTCCGCGCAAAAATGCTTAATATTTCACAACCGGACAGAAGTTGAAAAGGCAACTGCCACATTATCGGAGAGGAATCATGCACTCATGGATCAATCGATTCCCACGCTGCCTTATTCAACCATTTGTGCTCCAATCTTATCAAAAGGAGCATGTATTGGTGTGATTACGCTTGACTCCTTTGATTCGTCGCTTCACTTTATTCCAGAAGATATACACCTTCTAACAGCGATTGCCCATCAAGCAGCTGTAGCACTTGAGAAAGCAAACCTTTATAGTGAGCAAGAAAAAGCCGTAAGACAGTTGGAAGATTTAAATAATACGATTTCAAAACAAAACGAGATGTTATCCCGCTCCGTTGATATCCATAATCGATTAGCTGCACTTGTATTGCATGGCGAAGGTCTCGATTCAATAATCACCTATCTGCACGATACATCCGGGAACACGGTCTTATTATTTGATGACCTTGG
Organism: Neobacillus sp. KR4-4; assembly: GCF_042136325.1. Classification (NCBI taxonomy): domain Bacteria; kingdom Bacillati; phylum Bacillota; class Bacilli; order Caryophanales; family Bacillaceae; genus Neobacillus; species Neobacillus sp. KR4-4. The sequence continues at coordinate 160,577 of NZ_JBHHJU010000010.1, read as the reverse complement.
TGAGTTGATCTCTTCCGCTTTTAAAAGCAAACTGACCGACGATGAATTATATGCCATTCGAGATTTAGCACAGGACTCGATTCGAACACCTGGTAACGTCCGTTCATTGCTTGAAACAAACATAGATAAGGAAAGGCATTGTATTACCATTCTTCCCATTGGAGCAAAGCCGACTCTTTTTGGTTCACTTATTATCGTTTCCCCTGAAAAGATGCGTGATGTAGAAATTGCTGCCTTAGAGCATGCTTGTACGGTCATCTCACTTGAATTAGTAAAGGAGCAAGCTATTTTTGAGGCACAGGAAACAATCAATGGAGAACTCATTGATGTTCTATTTTCCGGTAAAATGGATGGCAACATCCTTCAAAAAGTAAAACAGCTGGATTTCGACCCATTAGGGGATTATTTAGCTGTGATGATTCGACTTGATGAAATGGACAATACTCCTAAAAAGAACAGTATCATCCGCCATCTTGTCCAAATGGCCAACCGGGTATTTTTAAAAAATCCGTTAAAAGGAATGGCCGTACGGAATCACGATCAAATTGTTGTTTTGCTAACTTTTCAACAAAAAGCTCCCTCCGCCTATACACATCAGCGCGTGAAGGAACTTGTTTCAAAATTTCAGCAGGAAATCCAGATAAAAAATTGGGGAACAACGGTTTCTATCGGGATCGGCAGAATCCATTCCAGTTTATTAAAGGTTACGAAATCCATGCAGGAAGCAGCGAAATGCTTACAATTCCTACAAAGCTTTGGAGGAAGAAATCAGGTCATCAGTTATAAGGAACTTGGGGTTCAACGACTTCTCCTCCAAAATACTGAGGAGGAACTCATCGATTTTATTATCGAAGTGCTAGGACCGCTATTTGAATACGATCAATCTCGAAAAGGAGAACTCCTCCCTTCGTTATTCGCCTATCTTGAACACAATCAAAATGCGAAGGAAGCAGCAGAATCCATCCATGTTCATACTAACACTCTGATGTATCGCTTAAAACGGATTGAAGAGATTCTTTCTACTGATTTATCTGATAGTCAACAATTTTTAAATATTCATCTCGCCGTCAGTCTCTATCCTTTTTTAAAAGATAAGCTGACACAACAGGTGTAATATTGATATCAAATAACTAGGCGCCCCTATTTTTTTAGGGGCGCCTTTCACTACTCTTTAACTAATTTTTCTTTCTGAACTTTGCATAGGGTTCTCTAGTTTAGTCCAATCTATAGTATTTTCTAGGACAATCGCTAGCAAAATTCCTACGAGTAAGCCGCTAGATAGCAGTGGTTGAACCAACATTGGCAGCGAGGAAAACATTTCAGACGGAATATTCATGATGGCAATTCCCAGCAGCACTGGAGCCGCAATACGATAGATCGTTCGCTGGTTAAAAAGAATGCCATTCAGATTGGTAAGTGCACCGCTGAAAAGTTGTAAATAAGCGACAAATAATACTGCATCGCCTACACTAATTGGTAATGATGAAAACAGGTTGCTTAATGCAGGGACCAAGCCAAGGACAATAAACAAAGCTCCACCAATGATGATAGGTGCCCGCTCAAATATAAGAGTAGACTGTAAAAATCCAAGCGAAGAAATATATGGCGCATATGGAACCATCCCAAACAGCCCCGAAACAATCGAATTTATCCCGGTTAGCACAAATGAGCGTCGGTATTGGTTATCTGTTGTTGAAGTCTTTAAGAAGGGCTCAACCCCTCTTATCGACGCCATGGTATTCGTTGTATTAACTAAACCAGTGATCACCGTCATAATAATGAGACCCAAGCTAAAACTAGGTTTCCCCCAAGGAAATAAATGAAAAAATTCCGTAGACGTACTCACATTCTCAGTTGTTGTTGGGAAAAATAAAGCGTGAATCACCCACCCTGTTACAATCCCAATGAGGATGGAAAAGTTCCGAATCACACCAGGCCCCTTCAAATTAATCCAGACAACAAGGATGATTAACAGGATTGATAATCCTGCGGTTGGAATATCAATCTGTTCGCCATTACCTAAGCCAAGCATTCCTTTGGTAAAAATGACAATCAGTTGGCTAGCAAGGAGAAAAAGGACCGTACTCATCACAACGGGTGTGAATAAACGCTTTAATATTGTTCCCATCCCTAACACACCAAGGATCATAACTAGAACTCCTGAACCAATAATCCCGAGCGCAAGTCCACCTCCTAATTCTTCCAAACTAATGCCAGCGGAAGAAGCCGATGCACAAAGACTTAAGATGGCCCCCCACCACAAGCCTGATTGCCCCTCCATCAAGGGATACTTATGCCCAAACAATGCTTGCAAGATACAGGCTGTCCCTGTATAAATAAATGCTCTTTGCATCGAACTTGCTACTTCCCCTGCTGATAAATTAAAGGCATCTCCAATCGTTAACGGGATGACCACAGTATTTGCAAACATGAAAAATAACCATTGTAGACCGGCCATGAACATGGTGGTCGAGTACATTCGGCTCAACTGCACATTCCTCCTTTTTATATTACTTCCTTAAACCACCGTAATAATAATTCCTAAAATAGTAATCACACATGCCGTTAGCTTCGCAGGAGTGATACGCTCCTTAAAATAATACCACGCCAAGAATACAGCAAATAATGGTGAAGTGAAAGCCAAGGAGACAACCAGTGTTCCATCAGCAAACTTTAAGGCTGTAAACAGGCAGACCCATTGGATGATGACGGTGAGTCCTCGTAAACTTAGATGTTTATGCAGGCTCGGAAACCATACTTTTGGACGATAAATCAGATAAGTAATCAAAGCAATCCCACAAGCCCGGTAAAAATAAAGTGTCACTGGATTAACCCAGCCATGAACAAGTAATTGCTGAGAAGGGACCATACTCACACCAAAAACAATCGCTGAAGCAATCCCTAATAAATTCCCTGGTTTCCGAAGCTCAAGAAATGGGGTCAGCGGGTTGCGGCCTTTTAAATTTAAGAAATAGACGCCCACCATAATAAACAAAACAGACACGAGCACAAATGGATGGAAACCATACAGAATAGAGTTTGGTATAAACGTGAACAATGGAGTTAAAGCCATGTAAACTGAAAGGACAGATACCTCGATTTTGTTCATTGCTTTAAAGAAAAGCAAATTTCCGAGCATATCCAGCAGGACAACCAAAATTAATAACGAAATCGAGATCGCGTTTGCTTTGAATAAATAAAGCCATGGCAATGTTAAACCAAGAAACACACCAATGTAGGCAAATGAAGTAACAATGAAACTATTATTATCCTTCATTTCTCCAACAATCTTCTTGGCATAAAGCGCATTTAGTGCATTAAAAAAAGAACTGATTAATGACAAAAACAGCATGCGAATTTTCCTTCCTCTTGTTGAATTTTAAGATAATTTCGGTTTTCTAAATATTTAATAGATTACAACAAAAGATTGTCGAAGGAAAGAAGGAATTTATTTGTCTAGTCTACTAACTGAAAAAACCGTCCATGGAAATCTCCATGAACGGTCTATTTTACTATTCACCTTTAGTAAAAATATCAGTTAAAACTGGTACAATTTGCTTTTTACGAGAAACAACACCTTTTAATGTAGCCGTGTTATCCGCTAGTGTTACATTATAGGCTTTTTCAACGGCAGTTGTTTTACTTCCTAACGCTAAACCAACTGAATCATTTGTTAAAATATCTGTTACCACGAACAAGAATAAGTCTAAGTTCTTTTCTTCGATAATGGTAGTGATCGCTGCTTCTAATTCCTCTTGGCGAGCAAGAACATCGGCAGTATCAACGACATTCACTTGAGCAATTTCTACTTTACTTGAACCCATTTCAAATCCTTTTGCGTCTAGACTTAAGAGTTCAGAAATGGATTTATCGCGAACATCTGCCCCAGCTTTGAGCATTTCAAGTCCATAAGTATCAGCGTCTACTCCAGCAATTTCAGCTAACTCGCGTGCTGCTGCCACATCCTCTGGCGTACAAGTTGGAGACTTAAATAATAAAGAGTCAGAAATAATCGCAGAAAGCATCAAACCTGCAATTGGTTTACTGATTTCTTTATTGTTTTCTTTATACATTTTATTTAAGATCGTTGCAGTACAGCCTACAGGCTCGCAGCGGTAATACAATGGATCGCTCGTTTCGAAGTTCGCAATACGGTGGTGGTCAATAACTTCTAGGACACGAACATCCGCGATATCATTGGCACTTTGCTGGCGCTCGTTGTGATCGACTAAAATAACTGAATTCACTTCACTAGCTACCGCTTCAACCAAACGTGGAACCTCTGCATTGAATTGGTTAAGCGCAAATTGTGTTTCCCCGTTAATTTGTCCTAAACGGACAGGTTCAACATCCATCCCTAATTGTTTTTTTAAGTCTGCATAGGCAATCGCAGAACAAATTGTATCGGTGTCAGGATTTTTGTGACCGAAAATAAGTACTTTTTCCATTTGTATTTCTCCTAGTCCTATTATTTTATGTAGGTCAAGCCCAATCGACCTGAGATTGGCCCTAACGAAAATTATATAATAATATGATTAAGGATTCAAAAAATTTTTATTGATTCATTTTTTTGACCATTTGGACTTGCTCTGTTGTTTTTACAAAGCCTAAATCTTGCAATATTAAAATGACAGGATTAGATAATGACGCATTTATGATCATGAAATTAATGGGATTCTTATTTTCTCTTGTGATCGTACTAAATATTGACTTAATCGATTCCTCTTTCAACTCAGCGAATATTTCAAGCTGATAGAGCACTACCTTCTCCAACTGCCCTTCTTGATTCCAAACCCTTTTGAATAAAGAGTAGCCTATTGGATTCTGATTCTCGTCATAATAAATCTGCGCTTCCCCTGACTTAACACTCTGCCACTGACATTGCCAAGGAAGATTTTCTTTGTAAAAATGGTAAGTTTGGAGCTGTTCGGGCCGAATCGATTCGTGTGAAATCGTTTCGGCCTTCAAGTCTACTGTACCACTAGTATAAACAAGGGAATCAGTAATCTCATAGCCAAATCGTTGATATAATCGAATCGCCCTTTCGTTTTCCTTTATGGCTTCAAGTGTGGCAACTTTGACTTCCTCTTTTGCATACACGTTTAAGGCTGCCTCCATTAACAACTTGGAAACACCCTTCCCCCGGTATTCAGTAGCAATTCCTGTTCCCCCATTCCAGGCTGTTTTTTGTCCGTCGACGACGCGAAAACCATTTAAAACAATCGCTACTGGTTTTTTTTCGTCAAAAGCTACCAATGAATGTTCTAACGATAAGCCTTCATTAACAAACCGGTTAAAGAATAATTCAGGTGTCATTTCTAATTGCACAAAATAGCCTTCAAACCCTCGATTCCAAGCCGTTATTGTATCTTGGATGGTACATTCTGTAAGTCTTTTAATTGTGATATTCATACAGTCGTTCAATTTTCTAGTATCCTCCACTGATTTCACTCCCATTGGTATGGTTAATTACTATGTAAAATATTTTAAATTGTCATTGAAAAACCATTATGATTTACAACACATCCATAATGGTTTTTACTGTTATCCTATTTTACTGTCAACGGAACCACCTTTTGTCCAATTGCTGCAATTAATTCTTTTGACATAGGAAAGCTCAATGCGGCTGGATCCTTCATGACAGCTGGAATCGCAAGTCGTAGCGCCTCTTCGGTGATATTGAATTGCTTGAAATCTGCCGGTAATCCTACCTTATACTGAAGTAATTTAATTTTTCCAATCACTTTGGCTAATGCTGTTTGTGGGGTGTCCCCCTTTACGTCTACATTCAAGGCCTGGGCTAGTTCAGCTGCCTTAGAAAGATATAAATCAGGAACCAGCTCCATGACCACCGATAAAAAGACGGCATTTGCGAGTCCATGCGGTATCCGGAATAAGGCCCCATAGGCGTGTGCCATATTATGGACAGGAATTGCGTTTAAGGCAAAACTAAAAGCGGTAATCCCCATCAAGCTTGCTTGTAATAAATCCATTCGGGCATCAAGGTTCGAACCATCTGCAACGGCAATAGGCAGATTTTTTTCAATCAGGCGAATGGCGTGGAGAGCATAGGCGTCAGTTAGGCCCGTTGCTGTTGGCGATGCGAGGGCCTCAATGGCATGTGTTAAGGCATCAAATCCTGTAAATGCTGTAATCATTGGTGGAAGTCCGACGGTTAAATCCGGATCCAAGATCGCCATATCGGCATTAATAAATGGATTGATGATATTCGTTTTCATTTGGATATCTTCATTAAAAATAACGGCAATCGGTGAAACTTCTGATCCGGTACCCGCTGTTGTCGGGATAGCTATATGTGGAATTGGCATGTAGTTGGCTTTTGGAAAGGACTCATACAATAAGCCGCCTGGAATCGCCTCTTTTATATCTGTCAATCCTTTGTGGAGAGCGTATTTTACCCCTTTTACAGTATCAAGAACACTGCCCCCGCCAACGGCTAGTAGGGAATCCGCTCCGATTTCTCGTGCGTAGCGGACGGCTTCATTGATACATTGGCTTTCGGCATCCTGCTTAATATCTAAAAATTGCCCCACCAATTCAGGTCCAGAGCCATGACCTGTCAGCGTAAAAATTTCGGCTACTTTTTCAACAATGCCTGCTGCCTCTAAGCCTCTGTCACTTAAGAGAAGTATGCGTTTAGCGCCCAGGCCTGCAAAAAGACTTGGGACCATCGCTCTTGAATTTGAACCGCTATATATTCCCGTACGTAACATAAACTGTGATAAGGTTGTTTTCAAATTCATCATCACCTCTTCATTAGTTTTGTCCAAACAGAATTCCATACCAATTACGTCGCTCTAACTCCGGTGACATTGATGTGTATACATGCTTTACTTGGGTATAGGCATCGAGTGATTGCTGTCCCATTTCACGGCCAATTCCGCTTTGTTTGTACCCGCCAAACGGGGCATCACTACGGAGCATATGCCAATCATTTATCCAGACGACACCCGCTTGCAATTTTCTAGCGACTGCGTACGCTTTATTAACATCGCGTGTCCAGACTCCTGCGGCTAAACCATAAATGGTGTCATTCGCCATTCGAATCGCATCATCCAGGTCAGAATAGCGAATCACACAGAGGACTGGTCCGAAAATTTCTTCTTGGGCAATTTTCATATCATTGGTGACATTCGTAAAAATCGTTGGTTCGATAAAATGACCTTCTTCACAGCCAGCTACCTTTATTTCCTTGCCTCCACAAAGAAGGGTAGCCCCTTCTTGTTTACCTGTTTCAATATAAGAAAGGATCATTTCCTTTTGCTTTTTTGAGATTACTGGGCCAACATCGGTGGCAGCATCAAGTGGATTGCCGAGTTTTAATCTCCTAGTGAGGGAGACTAACCCTGCAACGACTTGGTCATAAAGCTTATCCGGGACAAAAAGCCGTGTCCCTGATTCACAAAGCTGTCCGGAATGGAGAAATACTCCAAACAGACTTCCAGGCAGAGCAATATTAAGATCGGCATCATCTAGAAGGATATTTGGTGATTTACCACCTAACTCCAATGTGGTTTTCTTAATTGTGCCAGCTGCAAGTCCCATAATACGTCTGCCAACCTCTGTCGAACCAGTAAAGGCCACTTTATCAACCTTTGGATGGTTAACTAAGGATTCACCGATTTCCGCACCCGGACCTGAAACCACATTGATTACACCTGGAGGGAGCACGGCTGAAATAATTTCTGCTAGTTTAAGAGTCGATAGAGGTGTATAGCTGGCAGGCTTGATGACAATTGTATTCCCCATCGCTAGTGCGGGAGCAATCTTCCAGGTCGCAATCACCATCGGAAGGTTCCATGGAGTGATGGCAGCACATACTCCGATTGGCTCACGCCAAATAAAATTGTGGGCAGGTCCCGGGAATGGCGGAACAGGAAGTGTTTCTGAGAATGGGTAGTCTACCGTATAGTTGGCTAATGTTTGGAACAAGTCTACCATTTGCAGAACATCACTATTGCCAATTCGGCGTACCGTTCCGCCAGAACTTATTGCTTCCAGGTATGCCAGTTCTTCGGCATGTTCAGCAATTTTATAGGAAATAGCATAAAGTACTTTGGACCGGTCTTTTGGCTTCATGTTTCTCCAGTCACCTTGGTCAAACGCCACGCGTGCTGCATTTACAGCGAGGTCTACATCTTCCTTCGTCCCTTTCGCCACCCTTGCAACTAGTTCATCATTTGCCGGGTTAAACACATCAAACGTTTCATGACTGCTTGCAGGTACCCATTTTCCGTTAATAAAGTGGGGAAATGTTTGGACATCTACCTTTACCGTCATCGTAATTCCTCCTATTTCGCCTTAAAGTACTCCCAACTAACTTCTGAAAATCTATAAATCTCCTTAAAGCAAACCTCGATTGCTAGCTGTTAATATGGTTCTTTTTTCCACCTAATTTCTCCTCTTTTTTTCCTTTACGGTTTGATGACAATTTCTATGTATTTAGCTAGCAGCTCTATTCTATCGGCGAATTTCTTGACTCTATCAGCGAATTTCTCTATTCTATCGGCGAATTCTCCGGTTATATCAGCGAATTGCTAAAAAATACTAGACTATCCCCGTTCACTGGGGAATTCCCTCAATTTAATGAGCGAATTTTCCTGCACGCAGTATTATGAGAGAATCCTCCACTTCAATGAGTGAATCCTTTACATCGCATGTGCGCCCCCATCGACCACCAGGACATCACCTGTTACAAAATCGGATGCTGGTGCAGCTAGGAATAGGGCAACACCTTTAAGATCATTTTCAGAACCAAACTTTCTTAATGGTGTACCTTCAAGAATTGCCTCTCCCCCATGATCAAGCAACCCCTTAGACATTTTCGTCGGGAAAAATCCTGGGGCGATCGCATTTACATAAATACCACTTGGCCCCCATTTAACTGCCAAATCCTTCGTAAAAGTAATCACTGCCCCTTTGCTAGAGTTATAGCCAATGGCATTCATATATTTGGGATTACTGCCCTTTAAACCCGCTACTGATGCAATATTAATTATTTTTCCGGATTTTTGTTGAAGCATGACCTTACCAACCGCTTGAGACATTAAGAAAGTACCTGTAACATTAATATCCATTACCTTTTTCCATGCTTCGAGCGGCATTTCTTCGACCGGTGCACCCCAGGTTGCACCACTATTGTTAACGAGAATATCAATTCGCCCAAATCGCTCTACTGTTTTGTCGACGACATTCTTAATATCCTCTGGATTTGTGACATCACATTTTAAAGCCAAACTCTCTACACCCACTCTTTTTAACCCTTCACTAATTTCCACACAAGCTTCCAATTTTCTTGAACAAACCACTACATTTGCGCCAGCTTCAGCAAAGCCTTCAGCGATCTTCTGTCCCAATCCTCTTCCTCCGCCAGTAACAATAGCTACTTTTCCTGTTAAATCAAATAACGCTTTCACATTCATCCATCGTTCCCCCTATTCCGTTTCATTAGATAACAATAAACCCAGCACCCAAAAGAGATCTCTTGGTGCTGGGTCAGAATTCATTCATGCTTCATATTGTTGATACAAAACTTTCCCTTTTAACACTTCATTCCCATGTTGATTCACAGCCTGCACCGTAAAGCTCAGGATTCTATCCTGCTTTTCTTTCAATGTTGCCTTTAACGTGATTACGTCATTTAATAATACCATCCCTTTGAAGCGAATAGAGTAATCCTTCATAAAGCCTTCATCATAATACGCAGTAAAAAGCTTGGCAAGATTCCCCATCGTCCACATTCCGTGAGCAATGATTCCTGGTAATCCGGCCTTTTTTGCCTCATCATCAATGGTATGGATTGGGTTAAAGTCTCCAGATGCACCTGAATATTTAATAAGGTCCATCCTTGAAACAGGCTCCAGTTGAATTTCTTTAAGAGACTCTCCGACCTGTAACTGTGTGAGTGTACTCATTTAACCAACACCTTCCTCACAGCTTCTGATATGACCACCGTAGAGGTTGAACTAAATATTAATCCACCTTCTGTATCCTCCCCAAAGCTTTCAAGAATCAGAAATCCCATTTCTCCGAAGTTCCCTTTTTTCTCAAAATAATTCTTCACTCTGGAATAGCAAAAGATCTCCTCACCAACCCTTAGGGGACGTTCATAGTGAAAGGTTTGTTCACCATGGATTAAGCCTTCATTTGGCAGGTTTAATCCTGCAATGTCACCATAATCAAATGTCATTGGAAAGGTTGGCGGGGCAATATTGGTTTGATATCTAGACTTTCTTCCCGTTTCCTCATCAAAATAAATTGGATGGAGGTCCCCAATTGCTTTTGCAAATCTCTTAACAGCTCCTCTTTCAACGACATTTTTAACCTTGTTCGATTGTTTACCTATCTGTTCTTTAAACAATTCACCCTCACCTCATCTATTTAGCATTTTGGTCCGCCAGCAACATAAATCACTTGACCATTAACGAACGATGAATTTTCATCCGCAAAAAAGGCAACTGCATTGGCAATATCTGCTGGCTTTCCACTTCTGCCAACTGGGATACTTGCCACACTCGCTTGAATGAGCTGTTCAAATGGAATCCCGATTCTAGCAGCAGTTTCTTTGGTCATCTCTGTTTCAATAAATCCAGGGGCTACCGAGTTGGCAGTAATCCCGTATTTCCCTAACTCGATTGCGAGTGTTTTTGTAAAGCCCTGCAACCCCGCCTTGGCGGCAGCATAATTGGCCTGACCGCGATTTCCAAGTGCAGAAGTTGATGAAATATTGATTATACGGCCATATTTATTTTCGACCATATATTTTTGTGCAGCACGGGCTGCATTGAATGACCCTTTTAAGTGCACATCCATGACCATTTGCCAGTCTGAATCTGTCATTTTAAATAATAGATTGTCACGGATTACACCCGCATTATTAACTAAGATATCAATGGATCCGAAAGCTTCATAAACCTCTTTCATCACGGTTTCAACTTGCTCCGCATCCACGACATTTGCAACTTTCGAATACACATCAACACCTTTTTCTTTCAATGCAATGGTTGTTTCACTTAACGCCTCTTCATTTAAATCAATTAATGCAACCTTAGCCCCTTCTTTGGCAAAAAGCTCAACGATTCCTTTTCCAATTCCACGGCTTCCACCCGTTACAAAAGCTACTTTTCCAGCAAATCTTCCTGTCATTTTTATTCTCCTCCGGTATAATTCTTATTCGAAAATTACTAGTTAATTCCATTAAACTATCGTATGCTTAACCACGCTAAAGCATACCTACCGGTTGGTATGTAACTTTATTTTATTCTGAACTTTCAGATAATACAAGTGTTTATTTACATTTAATAATTTCAGTTTCAATGACTATTTTCCTGTTTTTTTACAAATGATAAATATGATATTCAATAGAATATCTTCGTTTCAAATCCTTTAATGAGGTGATTTGATGAGCTATAAAGATCAATTAGATCCGCACTCTGAGCTTTTTCATTATGGTACAACGAGAGCGAAGCATACCAAAGCACAGGTTAATGGACAAACAAAAATGTCTCAAAACCAGATCATTCTAAGGAGTAATGCCAAAGCCCATCGCTGGTAAGGGTTTGGCCAAGAAACGAGTTATGGCAGTTTAGAAATAAATTGTCATAAAATGAAAAGGCCTTTTCTCGGAGAACAATTTCGAGAAAAGGTTTTTTTTTTTCAATAATCATCGTACGTCGTTATTGATAATGTTAGTTCCAAAAGTTAATATAAAATCTATTAGACCATAAAAAACTGGAGTGGTAATTGACATGTTTGATGACTTTACGATTAGAGATGCAAATTTGAGTGATTTGGCAGCCATTATTGATATTTACAATACAACCATAGCAAGCAGGATGGTTACAGCCGATTTAGAACCAATTTCAGTGGAGAATCGGTTACAATGGTTTCATGAACATTCACCTGCTTTTCGGCCATTATGGGTTGTGGAAGACAAAGGTGTAATTTGCGCATGGGTAAGCTTCCAATCCTTTTACGGGCGCAAAGCTTATAATGCAACGGCGGAAATCAGTATTTATATTCATCCAGACTTTCGAGGGAGAAAACTAGGTAAATTTTTAATTCAAAAGGCAATAGATGCTTGTCCAGGCTTAAACATCAAAACCCTGCTTGGCTTTATTTTTGGTCATAACGAACCTAGTATCAAGCTTTTTAAAGGATTTGGTTTTGAGAAATGGGCCCATCTTCCAAATATAGCTGAACTAGATGGCGTTGAGAGAGATTTACTTATTCTTGGGAAAAGAATCCAATAATTAAAGGGATTCTACAATTTCTACCATTGTATTATTCCAATATAATGGTTTTTCTAGTACTATAGACTATGTACCATATTTATTGAACAGAACTGGAGATTTCCATGAATAAAAAAAGGCTGATCCTGTTTTACTTAATTACAAGTATTATTTGGATCTTTGGGTCCAATTATTTAATTGAAAAGTTTATACCCTCTTCAATAGTTAATGCGGTTGAAAGGGCAAAAGAGATTTTATATATATTGGTTACCGGAGGATTTCTTTATTTTTTTATCAGTAAAAAAGAGGAATTATCTGCTACCAAGGAGGATCAAAAACGGTTATCTACATTAATTAATTCAATGGTTGATTTTGTTAACTTTAAGGATGGACAAGGACGTTGGATTGAAGCCAATGAATTTGGGTTACATTTGTTTCAACTTGAGAATGTGGATTATCGAGGGAAAAAGGACTCTGAATTAGCCAATTATACTGACTTTTATGGTGATGCTCTCAGATATTGTGAAATTTCTGATGAAGAAGCATGGAATAATCGGGCCATTACTCGAATTGAAGAAGTCCTTCCTGTCCCAGACGGGTCAGTAAAAATCTTTGACACGATTAAAGTGCCTTTATTTAATAGTGATGGCACCAGGCAAGGCTTGGTAATCATCGGACGTGATATTACCGAGAAAAAGGAAATGGCGTTAAAATTGGCAGAAAGTCAGCAACAATATAAATCATTGTTTGAATACAGTCCAGATATTGTTTATATGATGGATTTGAGTGGGACTGTCACCAATTTAAATTCACAATATGATGTCATTACCGGTTTTAAACGAGAAGAAATGATTGGAAAAAATATAATAAATTTATTACCGAAAAGGTATATCAGATATCTGCCTGAATTTATATCCACGGTTGTTGAAGAAATTAAACCAGTCTTGTATGAGATCAACATTCCACATGCAAACGGGAATCGGATCATCTTACAATGTACCTCCCTCCCAATCATTATAAATGGGAAGATTGCTGGAATTATTGGCTATGGCAGTGATGTCACCAAATTAAGAGAAACTGAAGAACGTCTTAGAAGGACGGAAAAGTTATCGATTGTAGGTGAATTATCTGCAAGTGTTGCTCATGAAATTAGGAATCCACTAACATCTTTAAAAGGGTTTGTTCAGCTTTTACAAATAGAAGATAGTAAGCACGATTACTATTATCAAATTATGTTAGACGAATTAAACCGAATCAATCATATTGTTGGAGAACTTTTATTATTAGCCAAACCGCAAATATTAAAATATACCCAAGCAGTCCTTCAAAAGATATTGAAGGATGTCATTTCATTGTTGAGCACCGAAGCCAGTTTATACAATGTCCAAATCGAATCCTCCTTTCCAGAGAATGAAATTTTGATTGAGTGTGAACCCAACCAACTCAAGCAATTATTTATCAATCTTATTAAGAATTCGATTGAGGCTTCACCAAAGGGTGGAACTGTTTCAATTCATTTAGAACAGTTAGAAGAAAATAAAGTAGTAATCAATATTAATGACACTGGCTGTGGAATTTCAAAAGAAAGATTAGAGAAAATTGGCGAACCATTTTATTCTTCAAAAGAAAAAGGAACAGGGCTCGGATTAACGGTAAGTTTCAAGATTGTTGAATCACACCAAGGCACGATACATTTCAACAGTCAAAAGTATCAAGGGACATCTGTCCAGATATCCCTGCCTGTTAAGCAAAATACTCACCGATTGGCCAATGAAAAAATATAATAAATAATTTAAGCCCGAGCTATCATGCCGGGCTTTTCTTTTTCTTCTTATTCCGGAAAAAGGCAATAATTAGTAAGGAAGACGGGATGATTATTTGAAATGGCCAATGCAAATAAAGTGGGACCAAAATCAACCCTTCCTTTATATGTTCTGCATAATTGGAAGCAATGGTAACTGATGCAAATAAAACGATTAGACCTAAAGGGAAGCCAATTTTGCGTTGATTAGGAATTCGAAAGATATCCGCTGCACCAGCTACTGCTGCATAAAAGTAAATTGCAATTTTGAAAAAACCGCCAATAATTAGATAGAGCATAAATAATACGTCTAAACGTTCAATAAAATCAGCAATTTGAATTCGGCCAACAGTGGTTAAAAGTGGGAAAGTAGATCGATGAAAAAGAGCCACTCCTAATACAGAAATATTTACGATTACTGTTATGGTAATATTTATCCCACTTAAGATCATCCCACTCAAACAAACAATCTTAGCCTTCTTTTTATCCCTTAAGAATGGAAGCAGCATCGTAAAAACGACCATTTCTCCAAAGGGAAAGGTAATGGTTTGCGTTAGAAATGTTTTTATGACAGGTTTCATCCCGTTTTCTAAAATTGGTTTTAAGTTTTCTAAATGGATCAAACCAGAAAATACAATTAAGAGCATTCCTAATATTGCTGTCACATAGACAACTGCAAAGAAAATTTCTCCAACCCTTGATATTACTTCAAATCCTTTATGGATAGCATAAATTATCGTAAGAATCATTAAGGAATTGATTACAAATAAAGGAGTACTGTTATAAATGGTCGAAGATAATAACTCTCCAAAATCCCGTAAAACTCTTGATGCACAATATAAAAAATAAACAACATATAATACTCCAATTAACCGGCCAAACCATTTCCCAATTATTTCTTGAAGATAACTAGTTAAGGGCAGGTCAGGATAGTACACAAATAATCGATAATACACATAGAAGACCATTAATCCACCGATTAAACCCATCAATACAGCAATCCATGCATCCTGTTTGGCACCTGCTGCAATCCCCACCAGAATTGCACTGCCCATTTCAAACAATACAACTAGGACAAATAATTGGGTTGTACTAATTTTTGCTTTTTCCATTTAAGTATTTTCCCCCCTTTAGAAGGGTTATTTAGTACATCTATTCCAAAATCCATTTCGCCTTAAGCTGAACTTGTTCTTTTCTTTCGATCACGAAAAAACGCAATGATTAGTAAGATGGATGGGATTATAATTTGAAAGGGCCAAGATAAATACAGTGTAACAATATCTACCCCCTCCTTAATAAATTCTGCAAAATTAGATGCAATCGTTATTGATGAAAACAAAACGATAAGTCCAATAGGGAATCCAAGCTTTCGTTGATTTTTAATTTGAAAGATATCAGCAGCCCCTGCTACCGCTGCATAATAAAAAATGGAAATTTTAAAAAAACCACCAATGATTAAATAGAGCATAAATAATACATCTAAACGTTCGATAAAATCGGCAATCTGGATTTTTCCTATCGTGGTTAATAAGGGGAAGGTGGAACGATAATAGAGGCTCACTCCTAATACAGTAATATTAACAATCGATGTAATAGTAATATTTATTCCAGCCAAGATCATCCCGCCAATACAAACAATTTTAGCCTTACTTTTCTCATTTAAAAACGGGAGAAGCATCGTAAAGACAACCATTTCACCAAAGGGAAAGACGATGGTTTCTCTTAGTAATGTTTTTATTATGGGTTTCCAACCATTTTCTAAAATTGGTTTTAAGTTTCCTAAATGAATCAAACCAGAAAAAACGATTAACAGCATGCCTAAAATAGCTGCAAAATAGACCACTCCAAAAAATATTTCGCCTACTCGGGCTATTACTTCAAACCCTTTATGGAGCCCATAGATAATAGTAATAATCATCAATGTATTGATTACAAACAAAGGGGTGCTATTGTAAATCGTCGTCGTTAATAACTCCCCGAAATCTCTCAATACCCTTGAAGCAATATAAATAAAATAAATAATATATAAAAAGCCAATTATCCGTCCAAGCCATTTACCAACTATTTTTTGAAGATAACTAGTTAAAGGCAGGTCAGGAAAGTACATATATAAGCGGTAATAAATGAAAAAGACAATGATTCCGCCAGCTAATCCGAACAAAATAGCGATCCAGGAGTCCTGTTTCACTTGTGATCCAAGTCCAAGAAGAATGGCACTCCCCATCTCAAACATAACAATCAGAACGAACATTTGGAAGGAACTAACTTTCGCCTTTTCCATGTATTACCATTCTCCCACCTTTTAAAAAAAGCGTTATTTATTAATATCAGACCAAAACGGATTCGTCCGAACCCCTTCACGCCGGACGTAAGTATCCACCTTAACATTCACCTCAATGTCTGCAAAATAATTGTTCCAATCTCCCTTTAGTTTTTTCCATAGGACAGGATTGGCTTTATGAACAACATCACCAAACCCAAAAATATCGCACTTTAGCCTTTTCACTTCCTTCACAGTCGTCTGTACTTCCTTCTTAATTGCTTTCTCCGTTAACTTTTCAATTTTTCCTATCGTTTTTGGATCCATCAAGTCAATAGCTGTATTTGCTTCACTCACCCAGCCCTCGTTCTCAATCTTTATATTAATAACGGGTTTTCCGTTTTTAAATACAGGTGAAACCTTGGTTTTTGACCGAATAGGGACGATACTAAGGGCATTTTTCTTCCCATTCCATTTAAGGGTAATATCAGTACTCTTGGCTTTATTTAAAATCCATATGACCCCGCGAGACTTTTTACTTTCTATCCAATCAATCAATGCCCCATCTTTAATGACTGCGAGTCCATCCGCTGAGAGAAAAGCATCCGTGGTTGTTTTTTGCAGATTGGTTGCTTTATTGGCTTCTTCTTTTATTCCAATTAGTTTATAACCATTTAATATCGGTTCTTTCCCGTTTCCGACGATTCCGTCAATCAAATCATCAATACTTATACTCATGTTCTCCCCTTTCATTGATTCTGTAAATTTTAACTCTTTAGTAATTTTGGTAACAGGCAGTTTATCAAGAATAGTCAGCGTAGTTACGATTTGCTCTGCGCTAGAACCTCTTGCAATAACGATCTCTGTAGTAGTTCTGAACTCTGGGTCCCTTGCAAAGGCATCCAGCATTTTAAGCATTAAAGTTCTATCCCTAGCTACCTCTTCACTTATAACCACTAAATTGGTATGTGCATAATATAGCCGTCGGGAAACTTTTTTCGTTGCATTTCTCGCTGCTTCTGTAATCGTCCTCCCCTTGCTTTTATAAACGGCAATCGGCAGACCTTGACCTCCTCCAGTTTGTCCTGCTGAAACATTCGCAGGATTAACAAGCTGAAAGGAGACATGGTACAAATTATCGTCTCCCCGATCAATACCCAGTGCCATCACAAAGGCCAAGTCTGTGAGTTCTTTCTGATTCCAACATGCACTGAGGATTGGTATAAACATTATTAATACCAACATCACAAGCAAGAATTTTTTCATTATTCTTCACCATTTTTAGATTGATTTTCCGATTGCTTTGGAGGTCCAGGCTTTTGGTTTTCCCCGGTCCTTTTCATGTTGCCTTTACTAATAAACATTGGTCTATTTTTGATAGCCCAGACAGGAAAACGAACAAATGCATCTTGTTGATTATGAAGGTTAAAAGGTGCGAGCGGCATCATGTACGGAATTCCAAATGAACGAAGTGAACATAAATGAATCGTCATGAACATTAGCCCTAACATGATTCCATAAAATCCCAATACTGTCGCTAATCCCATTAAAACAAAGCGAACTAATCTTGCTGCAATCGCCATAGCAAAAACGGGAGTGGAAAAATTTGCGATGGCGGTAATCGAAACCACAATAACCATTACTGGCGAAACGAACCCAGCCTGTACTGCGGCCTGCCCAATAACCAGGGCCCCTACTATCGAAACGGCTTGGCCAACAGCCCTTGGAAGTCTTAATCCCGCTTCCCTTAATATTTCAAACGTTACTTCCATAATTAATGCCTCAACAAAGGCTGGAAATGGAACACTTTCACGTTGGGCCGCAATAGCGATTGCCATGGTTGTCGGAATCATTTCTTGATGAAAGGTAGTCGCGGCAATATAAACGGATGGTCCAATTACGGCAATAAGGAAGGCTAGAATTCTTAATATTCGTATACCAGTTGAAATGTCAAATCGTGAATAATAATCATCTGGTGCTTGGAAAAATTGAATAAAGATAGCTGGAACTGTCACAACAAATGGAGTGCCATCACAAATGATCGCAATTCTCCCCTCTAATAAATGGGATGTAACGACATCCGGTCTTTCTGAATGGTACGTTGTTGGGAATGTTGTCCAAGTTTGATCCTCAATTAATTGCTCTATATAACCAGAACCGAGGACGGAATCGATATTGATTCGTTGAAGCCTTTCTTTAACTTCACCAACAATTTTTTCATTGGCAATTCCATCAATATATAAGATTGCGATATCAGATTGGGAAACAGTACCTATTTTCATGGAATCTACCCGTAAGTTAGGGCTTTTTACACGACGGCGTATTAAAGCCGTGTTCGTCCGGAGTGTCTCTGTAAATGAATCTTTTGGACCTCGAATCGATAATTGGGTTGAGGGTTCTGAAATGGCCCGCTTTTCCCAGCCTTTGGTTTCGCCGCTAATTGCTTTGTTGCATCCTTGCAAAAAGATGACTGTATTTCCAGAAAATAATGAATCAAATACTTGATTCCAATTTTCAATTGTCTTTACATTTCCCAGTGCCATTGTTTCATCCATCATGAATTGAAAAATATCTATCGGTCCTTCGGGTACTTCTTTTTCTATCACTGATTCTAGAATAAAGTCGGCTATAGCTTGATCACTAGCCAATCCATCAATAAAAACAAGTCCGCCTTTATGGGAACCGATCTTAAACTCGCGGACGTTTATATCGCTGCCATTGCCAGTCTCCTCTTTTAAACGAGAGATATTCTCTTGATAATCTCTTAAAATAGGCAAATCCTCTGGTTTTTGCGGATCTTGTTTTTGCTTATAATTATCGTCCTGTCTCTTTTTTTGTTTATTTTTGAGCATTTTAGACAAAATCGACACAATACCCGCCTCGCTTACGATTATTTATTTACTTTTCATCCATTATTGGATATATTGCCCAAAGGCTGCCACTTTATCCCATTGAAAAAGGTTAAAACAAGCATGATAAACATTTTTAAACTGGAATAAGGAACTACTAATAATTAAAGAATAAAGACAATATGATACCAAAAGGTGTGATGGTGTTGAAAATATTTTTTGTAACTTGCTTATTGGCGACGTTTAGTGTAATCCTAATTGTTTCACTAGATCTTTTAATGGGTATAGGTTTTTCAGGAATTATATGGAAGGCAATAAACCCATTTAAAGTAATGGAGCCAGCTGAATATGTAATTATTTTTTTATTTCTTTTGTTTTTCGTCATCGATACCTTTAGTGGTTATTTAAATAAGAAAAAAGAAAAGCAGAATCCATCTAATTAAAATAGATAAGAGCCTCCCCTATAATGGAAGGCCCTTATCTCTCTTCGTTTTTGGTACTTCTTTTTCTCTTCTATGGAACAACCTTTTAATTAATACAACCGTACCTAGTACTAGTCTACTTAACCATCTCCTTTTACCTTTTATATTTGGCCCATACACATACCGATTCCAAAAATAATAGGTAAATTCCTCAACTATCAGCAATAGGACAAACAATAGTGATGAAATAATGATCCAAAACCACATTGTAAGAACTCCTTTTCAAATAGATAATAAATCTTATTCGAAAAAACCTAATAGAAAAGCTATCACAAATTTTCGTATAATTTACTTTGTAAATATCTGTATATTCTTATTTTAGCAAAAACTCACTAAATTGTGGACTTTTAGGTAAATTTTGTTGTATTTTTATTTTGAGTAACGAAATTTTTTAGGAGGGAATTAATAAAATGGAATATCGTCGATTAGGAAACACTGGCTTAAAGGTAAGTGAAATAAGCTTAGGAAGCTGGCTTACATACGGAGGCTATGTAGAGGAACAAAATGCAGCCGCTTCGATTGATAAAGCCTACGAATTAGGGATCAACTTTTTTGATACGGCCAATGTTTATATGCGTGGGGAAGCTGAAATCGTAGTAGGAAAGGCCCTAAAAAAATATGTACGTGATTCTTTTGTATTGGCTACTAAAGTATTCTGGCCAATGGGTGATGGTCCGAATGATAAAGGATTATCTCGTAAGCATGTAATTGAACAATGCCATGCTAGTCTTAAACGTCTTAACACTGATTATGTAGACGTATATTATTGCCATCGTTATGACCCTCATACACCGCTCGACGAAACTTTACGTGCACTTGATGATTTAGTCCGTCAAGGAAAAGTCTTATATGTTGGAGTAAGTGAGTGGACGGCTGAACAAATTACCGAAGCTGTTCATCTTGCCGACAAAAAGCTGCTTGACCGTATAGTAGTCAATCAGCCGCAATACAGCATGCTGCAACGTTATATTGAAAAAGAAGTCCTGCCTGTAAGTGAAAAGCATGGAATTGGGCAGGTTGTCTGGTCCCCGCTCGCCCAGGGTGTCCTGACTGGCAAGTATAAAAAAGGCCAACAAGCTCCAACCGGGAGCAGGGCTTCACAGGAAAAATACAGCAATCTTTTTGGCTTATTAATGGATGAGAACCTTGATAAAGTAGAACTTTTAAAAGAGGTAGCCCAAGACAATGAACTTTCCCTCGCTAATCTTGCCCTTGCTTGGATCTTGCGGCAAGAGAATGTAGCCAGTGCACTTGTCGGTGCAAGCCGTCCTGAGCAATTGGAGGAAAATGTTAAAGCGTCGGGTGTTAAGCTTAACGATGAAACTCTGGCAAGAATTGAAGATATCCTTAGATAGATAAATATGATGCCTCTGGTTTCCTTTCCAGAGGCATTTTTTACTCAAATTGTTTTCTCAAGGTTTGGAGTTTTTTCGTTAATTCTGTAAAATTTATTTCCTGCTAAGAAGAAAACCACACTACCCAGAGTTGTGATTGTGAGAACCCAAAACATGATTTGGCCTTGAAACTGACTAAGTAGAAAGCCGCCAATAATTGGCCCTAAAAAATTTCCAATCTTCCGAAATTGTGCTGCCCCGAAATAAGTTCCACGCAAATGTTCGGGTGCCAATTGATCAATCATCATGCTGTTGGAAGGGAAAATTAAAATTTCACCTATGGTTAGGAACACAATGGCTAGGATGGCAGATACCCAGCCGTTCACAAAACTAAAGACAACTAATCCTGCTGCCATAAATACAGCACCGACAACCATTACCTGCATTAACCGGAACTTCTCAGCAATGTGACTAATGGGCATTTGCAGGAAAACAACCATTACCGCATTTATTGTAATCAGTGTTGAAAAAATGACAATGCCATTTTCGACTGTACCTTCAAGTATTTGCGGCAAGTTGGAATCAATTTGTACATAGCCCATATTGACCAAAATAATACCAATGATTAGATACCTTAATGCTTTATCCGTTCTAATAATTTTAAATGCATCACCGAAAGAGACACCCTTTTTGTTTTGTCCAGGCTGAGTTAGGACTAGTCTCTTCATCAGGTACACTAGCACCATTGCATACATTAAATAAGTGGTTCCAGTTATTGCAAAGGATAGCTTTGCGGATGTACTGGCTAAGTATGCTCCAACTAACGGACCTACCGATGCTCCAATATTCATGGCTGTATATCGTAATGAATATACCTTCATCCGCTTTTCTTTATCGGTTAAATCCGCCATTAGGGCTTGAGCGGTTGGCTCAAAAAATGAGTTGGACAGTCCGTTTAATGCGTTTAAAAGGATAAACCAGCCCTCACTATTTGCAACCGTAAATCCATAATAAACAAGGGCGACCGTAAATAATGAGATGAGCATGACAGGTTTACGTCCAAACCGATCTGATAAATGACCGCCAATAAAACCACCAACTGTTGCCATTAATGGACTCATCCCTACGGTTAAGCCGATGACGATTGGCGACAGATCCATATGCCTGGATAAGTAGATAGATAGGAAAGGAAGAGTCATAAAAGAAGCGCCTCGTGATAAAACGGTTCCTATTAATAACACCCAGACGATTGGATGAAATTGCCTGATATAGTTTTTTACTTTTACCATATATATGTACTGCCTCTCAGAATTTTTTTTAGTCAATATCTAGTAAATCAATTTGTATGACTAATGTAAAGAATTTTCTCACTGTTCTAAGAACAAAAAAGCCAGTCCCGATTATGGAACTGACTATATTACACTAGTTTGGATCCTTGTATGTTAACGCTCGTTCACTATCCTTATATCCCTTTGTGGTTGGATCCTGTACTATTCCTAACAACGACAACACAACAAAGACGGCATTAACAAAAGTTAACACACTATTCTGTATCGAATCAGTCAGCTGAAAATCAATGATTCCAAAGGAATTTAAACACTCTAGCAGCATCTGAGCCACAATCATAATTTGGGATACAAATGCGATTACCCAGTTCTTGTTTCTTAATCGGACTTTCCAGTTAATCATCTTCCCCATCCTCTCCCTTTATAGTTAACAATCTTTCTATTAACATATGCTTGGATGAGGAAATGGTTGTCCGCAAGTATCAAAGGTTTTAATCTTTATTCATTACATTACACTTCTCTTCTCATAGCTTTTAAGACATCAACCTTTGTTGCGCGCTGTGCTGGGCGTAATCCTGAAATGATAGTTACAGCGTAACAAATTACCACACAGATAATCGGTAAAACAAGCGGAATATCACTAAAAATTAGGTCTAATTCTGTTTCTTGGCCAAACGCCTGTTTGATAATTAATGGAATGGCAAAATTAACCGTATAGCTAATTCCATACGAAACGATCGTCCCAATAAGAGCACCGATTAGCCCAATATAACTGCTTTCAAGCAGAAAGATTCGTTTAATGGTTTTCGGGTTGGCACCGATTGCTTTCATGATGCCAATATCAGGGGCCCGCTCAGTCACCGCCATCGTCATCGTATTGTAAATACCAATGGAAGCAATGAGAATAGCAATTGTACCAATAAATATAAGGCCAGCCTTTGCAATCATAAACACCATATTGACCTCTTTTAATTCATTGACAACAGAATATGTTGCATAATTCTTTTCTTTTAATTGGTCAGAGATACTTTGGACTGCTTCCATGTTTTTTGCATAAATCTTTACTTCATCATACATATTTTTATTGTTTACAAGATCTTCCGGTATCTCTTTTGTATTAATATCCAACATGTATCCTTTGGGTGTCCCCGTAAACCTCTCAATTTCAGTTAACATCACATCAGAAATAAAGACACTACTATCCTGTGCCCATTCTTTTGTTGGCTTTTTAGAGATACCCACTATTTTTAATGGGATCTTTTTTTCTATTTGTTTTCCCTCTTTAAACTGTTGGACAGTTAATACAATGTCTTTTCCAAGTAACTCTCCTTTATAGAGATACTCACCTTTAATCTGTCCTTTTTCATTATACAAATCTTCGCCCGCATCCTTGTCAGCAAGATTAGTTAAGAAATTATAGCCAATGACCACTTCATTTTTCCCTTTTGGCAAATGCCCTTCCGATAATTCAAAACCAGCTTTTAATTCAGCTGGAAAATTCGCCACAAAGGTTGGTGCCGATTCTTGATATTTTCCAATTGAAAAAACACCCTCCTGCTGTAACATTTTCCTTCTTGTCACCGCTTTTACATCGTTTATCTTTTCAAACAATTGGACATCTTTATCATTTAATGCGCGATAAACCCCTTCATTTTTTGTTTCCTTACCATGAACATCAATTTGGGTTATGACCCTTCGTTCGGTGATTTCCTTTACCACCGATTTCTGTAATCCAAACCCTACTGAAGCGAGTACAATTAAGAAGGCACAACCCATCGCTGTGGCAAGAATCGTCATAAATACTCTTGTTCTATTTTTCTTCATATTCTGGCGGACGAAGCGAAATTGATCTCTTAGTTTCATACCAGCACCTCCTCAACCATGCGGCCATCTATTAACTCAATCTTGCGTTTCCCGATCTCAGCCACTTTATCATCATGAGTGATAATCAAAAAGGTGATTCCCAAATCTCTGTTTAATTCTTTAATGAATTTCAATAACTCTTCCTCTGTTTCACTATCAAGACTGCCTGTTGGTTCATCGGCAAGAATAATCGGGGGATTGACAATTAAGGCACGAGCGATACTTACCCGCTGCTGCTGCCCGCCTGACAGCTCTCCAGGATAATGATCCTGGTAATCTAGTAATCCCACTTTTTGCAGCAAACTTTCGGTTTGCACTTTTCTTTCCTTTTCATTTACACCTTTTAAAATCAACGGCAATTCTACGTTTTGAAAAGCGGTCATACTCGGTATCAATTGAAAGCTTTGAAAAATAAATCCTAGATGATTAATTCGGAAATCCGCGAATCTTGATTCATTTAATTCCGAAACCTTTTCCCCGCTAATCCAAATTTCACCCTCTTTCGGATGAATAAAACCACTAACCAAGTTAAGGAGCGTCGATTTTCCAGAACCGCTTCTCCCGACAATTGTAACGATTTCACCCTTTTCTACACTAAAAGAAATATCTCTCAGTACTGGAATAACCGTTTGCTGTCCTTTTTTTCCAATTACAAAGTCATGACTTAAATTATTAATTGTAATCATAATTTCCTCCTGTTTCCCAATCGCTTCACCCTAATAGACGAAGCCTACTCACTTAACCCCTACAAAGTTAATAAAATTTTTTATAACTGGTTGGATTCACTTAAGTTTTTTTGGTTACATATGGGAATATTACTTGCTATATGGGCTTTTACTAGTCTTTTTGATTGATAATATTTATAATGAATGAAAATTACATTTTGAAAGTAAGGAGATCACATGGAGAAATTGCATCCATATTGGGAAAAGATTGTTCGTTTCTGGAAGAACAAACATTTAACACAAATATCATTATTACTAATCCTAGTCGTTGTTTTATCAACCATTCTTTACTTCGGTTGGATTGCGATGAGAGCAAATGTAGAATCACTAAAGCAAGGGCTTAGTCAACCGACCGTTATCTATGATAAAAAAGGGAAAATAGCAAGTAATGTTGCCACCAATCGAACCAAGGGAGTAAAAATCGAGGAGCTGCCTAAGTATGTCCCAAATGCCGTGGTGGCAATCGAAGATGAACGATTCTATGAGCATGGCGGCTTTGATATTAAGGGTATTGCTCGTGCCTTTTTCAGTAACTTGTTTGCGGGCAGGATCACTGGGGGCGGCAGTACGTTAACCCAGCAGTTAACAAAAAATGCCCTGCTATCTCCTGAACGAACCTATAAGCGAAAAGCAGAGGAATTATTTTTAGCCGTAAAAATTGAAAAAGTTTATACAAAAAACGAGATATTACAGATGTACCTTAATCAGGTTTATTTCGGGAGCGGATCCTGGGGTATCAGTAACGCTTCAAAAAAATATTTTGATAAAAATATTAAAGACGTTTCTGTCAGTGAGGCCGCAATGCTAGCCGGATTGCTGCATTCACCGAATTACCTAGATCCATATAACAACTACGATTTAGCTATGAAAAGAAGAAATACTGTATTAAGTAAAATGAAAGAACAAGGGATGATAACTAGTTCACAATATAACAAAGCGAAAAAAGAAAAAATCCGTCTTAAGGATGGCGGCGGAAGCAATGTGGAAAGAAAATATCCATATTATGTGGATGCAGTCCTGAATGAGGCAATCAATAAATATGGTTTAACCCAAGAAGAAATCCTAACTAGAGGCTATCGAATTTACACAGCGATGGATCAAAATCTTCAGACTGATCTTGAAAAAGTGTATAGTGAAGAC
Source organism: Neobacillus sp. KR4-4 (assembly GCF_042136325.1). Taxonomy (NCBI): domain Bacteria; kingdom Bacillati; phylum Bacillota; class Bacilli; order Caryophanales; family Bacillaceae; genus Neobacillus; species Neobacillus sp. KR4-4. The sequence continues at coordinate 134,586 of NZ_JBHHJU010000010.1, read as the reverse complement.
TATTTGTTCCCGCGCAGTAGAGGGGGAAAACTTGTTCAAAGTGGCTCTGTTCTAATGGACCCTGCAACAGGCGGAGTGAGTGCCCTAGTTGGAGGACGTGGTGAGCATATATTCCGAGGCTTTAATAGGGCAACACAATTACGAGCACAGCCTGGCTCATCAATCAAACCACTGGCAGTATATACACCTGCCCTTGAAGAAGGCTACAAGTACTCATCCGAGCTCGTCGACAAACCCATCAAGTTCGGAAATTATAAACCAGAGAATTTTTCAAAAACCTACGAAGGAAAGGTTGAAATGTACAAGGCGCTTGAAAAGTCACTGAATATCCCTGCAGTTTGGCTTTTAAATAAGATTGGTTTAAATAAGGGAATCGATTCATTGAAAAAGTTCGGTATCCCTGTCGAAAAAGCAGATAAGAACCTCGCCATTGCACTGGGCGGAATGAGTACAGGGGTCTCCCCCTTACAAATGGCTAACGCCTTTTCAACTTTCCCAAATGGCGGAAAACGAGAAGACAGTCATTTAATTACTAAGATAGTTGGTCCAACTGGAAATGTGATTGCGGAGCATGAAGCAAAAACCACAAAAGTAACATCAAAAGAAGTCACAGATGAAATGACAGCGATGCTCTTAAATGTAGTAGAAACAGGAACTGCAAGGCGAGCTCGTATCCCTGATGTCCAAATAGCCGGAAAGACGGGGTCAACCCAGCTGCCCTTTAATAATATTAGTGGAACGAAGGACCAATGGATGGTGGGATATACGCCAAATCTGGTTGGCGCCATCTGGATAGGGTTTGACCAAACCGATCGGGAACATTACTTGCCAAGTCCTAGCTCGGCTAATGTGGTGCCTATCTTTAAGGAGATTATGAAGAAATCCGTTCAACATCTTCCTAAAGAGCGTTTTGATGTTGTTTCAATCAATGATAAACTCGCAGGAAAAAGCACTTCAATGGAGAGTATCAATGAACAGGCAAAGAAAATAAGCAAAGAATTAAATGAAAATGCTCAAAAAATCGGGCAAAAGATCAAAGAAAATGCTCCAGGTTGGAAAGAAAAATTGGATCAAGTTTTATATAAGGTTGGCAAGGGAGTTAATTCTCTCATTGAAAGAATTCAGCATTAATAGAAAATAGCACCCCTGACGGTGCTATTTTCTTATTTCTATGGTATATAACAATTCCCCTGTGATTTTTCGGATAATTTCTTCTTGATCGGGTTGAAAACACACAATGAAACAGGTGGATGGGCCAGCTGATTTAATGATATCAACAGTAGTAACCACCCGTTCTTGTGTTATCATTTCATTTGGGAACATTTGATTGAGTTCATACAGGATCCCTTTAGAACCTACCGGCCACAGCATTGCTCCCTTAATCAAACTCACCTCATGAAAAATAGCTAGCGGCGCAACCTGGTCGTTTCGTTCGATCACTTCGTTGCCAACTAGCGGCAAACCAATAACAGCTATTTTCAAGTGTTTAGTGAAAGCAAGATCAGTTATTTTAGCAGAAGACTTCTTTCCCAAGACCATTAACCCTATCGCAGATTGCAGAAGTTGAAAGTTACTTTCTGTACTTCCAGTAATCCTTACATCTGATAACTTTAGTTCAGACAGTCCCTTTTCTATTCCACTAACTAACTGATTCCATGGTTCATTACCGCAAAAATTATGGAGCAGCACTGAAACAGGTTCTCCTCCTGCTGCAATACATTCCATTACGGCAACTCTGAATGCATAATAAGCGACCGTATCATAGGAGACATGAACATGGTCCTGCGCCTTCATTCCAATGGCTCCGCTACTATCACATGCTATAATAAGGGAGTCCCCCTCACTAAAAGGAATGGTTACGATATCCCTCATTGTTTAACATCCTGATTGTGCAATCTATGAGATACAAGTGAATTGAGACGGGGAATTGCAACCATTGCGATGACCGTATTAATGACGGAACCAATAAGCAAGGAAGGAATAATCCCCAAATAAAATCCTACATTCATTAAATAAATAAATGGTAACGGAGCAACCAAGGAATTTCCAATGATGAAAACAACACATGCTAAAAATTTAGTATTTTTATACATGACCCCAAAACCCCAAACCAACAGGGCCATTTCGCCAGCAATTAAAAAGTGCAAGGGCCCTAGTGGGAACCCACCGATTAACGCCGATATTAGATGCCCAAATGCCCCCACTATTGCACCTGCCCCTGCCCCAAACAAAACTGATGCCAAAAGTGCAGGGAATGCATCCAGTGCGACGCTCCCGACTATCGCTGGAATCTTAATCATAGCTCCGACCACAGACAATGCCGTTAACATGGCCAGACCGCTAACCCATTTTCCTTTCATTTACTTTTCCTCCTTCCGCTTTCCATCTCTAAACACATTGGAACTGCGAACATATTCCACATCACTGACCTTTAATCGGAAGTTGATTACTCTTGCCAGCGCAAAGAAATAATCTGATAAACGGTTTAGATACATCAACGCAAGTTCAGATGTTTTCGGATCAGCTTTTACTAACTTAACAACTAATCGTTCTGCACGTCTAGTCACTGTTCTAGCGATATGAATGGTTGCTGATGGTTTGGTTCCACCTGGTAAAATAAATCGCTCTAACTCAGGCGCTTCTTCAATGAACTCATCGATTTTCTTTTCAAGGTAATCAATAGATTCTTGGTGAAGCTTTAATTCTCGCTTGGCCGTCACATTTGCAAGGTCCCCGCCACAATCAAATAATTCATGTTGGATTTTTTCAAGATCGGCCAGCACGTCCTTAAATAAATGGGGGTCTAGTTCTTGAATGGCCTGACCGACAAAGCAATTCACTTCATCCACTGTACCGTATGCTTCAACGCGGGTATCATCTTTATCTACTCTTCCACCGATGATGCTCGTTTTTCCTTTATCACCTGTTCTTGTGTAAATTCTCATCTTTTCCATTCCCCTTTACTTTATTGTTTGGTTTAATCCATACCAAATGACGTCAACTTTTTCTGCTTTGGAGGCGATATCTTGATAAGCCCAACCAGTTACATCCCGCCATCGTCTATTTTCTGCCTCCATTGGAACAATTCCTTTGGATATATCAGTTCCAATCACAATTAACTTACGCTGCTCGGCTGTATTTTCCCAAGTGTCCCATTCCTCCAAACAATTTGCCCAGAATTCCCGACACTTATCGGTATCGAATCTCGCAGTTAAATCTTTTAGCCAAATTTCTACTCCTTCAAGTATGATCACTCTTTGGTCGAAATCAATTAGATTTTTCGGTATAGAGCGGCCATCATAAGCTGAAACCCAATGTTTATTCTCATAACAGCTATAGGTGTTCTTTACCCATGCCCTTTTGCCGTTAAAGGCACCTCCAATAATAAAATGCATCGTTCACCTCTCCTTAGTGCTTCTCTTTCAAAAATGAGTTCGTACCCTTGATCATGATTTACTTGCCAAGCCCAAAATTCTTTTCGGTCCGGTGCAAACCTAGATAACAGATAACGAATAACTCCACCATGAGTAATTACCGCACAGCTCTTTAGGTTTGATCTAAGAACCTCGTCGGTAATTTTTGTCCAGCCAGAGTCTACCCTCTGGGTAAATTCCTGATACCCTTCACCTTTTGGCGGAATATGTAAATTAGGAGCTTTCAGCCAGTTGCGATAGTGAACATTTTCTTTTAATTCTTCGTACGTTTTCCCTTCCCATTGACCGAAATTCATTTCTCGTAATTCTTTGATAAGTTTTATACTAGCATTTGAAAATAATCTTTCTCCTGTCTTAACACATCTTTGCAAATCACTAGAATAATAATGCTCATAATTTTTTGAACTGACGCGATCCTTTGTTTCAGGTGATAAGGGGGAATCACTCCAGCCCAAATAGGCTTTTCGTTTATTTTCTTCAGTTACTCCATGACGAAATAGTGCAATAACCACACGGTCATCCATAATAGTAACTCAATCCCTTCCACCGCAGCGCCTAAAACATCCCCGGTAATACCGCCAAACCATTTCATAGCTTTTCGGCGAAAAAGAAATGTACAGCAGGCTGCAGCCAGAATTAATATACCTATAATGAAGAATTCTTTACTAAAAAAACTAACTAAAATCAGTAGACAGATTAGGTAAAAAGGATACGGCCAAAGTGACTGCGGTTTCGCTGCTTTTTGGAACAACGCTCCGAGACCTTCATTTTTGGCTGCCCTCACGGTTAACAACAGTACTCCCATAACACTTTTACTTAAAAACGGAATCATTGCAATAATGATAAAAAGTACGTTTTCAACATTCACTGTACTTTCATAAATAAAAAGAAACCGACAACTTAATAAAACTAAAATGGATAGAACTCCGAATGCACCTGTCCTAGGATCCTTCATGATTTCAAGCCTTTTCTCTTGATCTTGATAGGAAAAAAAAGCATCACTCGCATCCATCCAGCCATCGAGATGGATTCCTCCCGTCAAGAAAATTGTTGCCAGCCATAGTAAGAAGGCTGCAGCAAGATGGCTAAATGGAGTGAATTCCGAACAAAAATAGAAGATTGCTGAATAAATGATCCCTTGTAGTAATCCTACCAGCGGAAATGCCTGCACTGCCTTTTTAAGATGTTCCTGATCCATTGGCAATTCTAATTTGATCGGGATTGCCGTAAAAAATTGAATATCGATTAAAAAACCTTTCCAGAACTTCATCATTTTGTACCCCATTGATGGATGAGCTTTTTCATCAGATCCCATCTAAAGTGACTTTTCATCTCATCTGCCAAAATATCAAATCGTTTATCTTTATACACGCTAATAGATTTGACCCCTTGGACTGGCAGTGCTTTCTTTTTCCGGATCATGTTTAACCATTGATTTCTCCACTCATCATTATGAAAAAGATGGTGAAGATATGTACCAATAATTTGACCGTCATTTCCGAAATACCCCTCATCATCCCCGTTGGCTAAGGTTAAAAATGGTTTAGCCTCATTAGAAAAGGTAGTCTTTCCTAAATGGATTTCATAGCCCTCTAACCGTTGATGTGCAGGCAATCCAGTAGCTTGATGATACTGGGCATTGACAGGATTAGTTTCTTTATCTTGATAAAAAGTAGTCGTCGCTGGGATCAAACTTAATCCTTTAGCATGAAAGTTAGGAATATTTGTGTCGCTGCCAGATTTATCAATCAATTCTTCGCCAAGGATTTGATACCCACCACAGATCCCTAAAATAAAACCACCATTTGCCACATGTTTTTTGATTAAAATATCTAACTGTTTATCTTGTAAATTTTGCAGATCACGGATGGTACTTTTTGTACCAGGTATAATAATTGCATCAGGTTGTCCGAATTCACTTGCATGCTTGACCCAGCGGATTGTTACATCTTCTTCAAATAAGAATGGCTCCAAGTCACTATAATTTGAAATAAACGGGAGGTGGATGACAGCAATATCTAGTGTCCCTTTTTTCGGATAGGCAAATTGGGTCCTGATCGATAATGAGTCCTCGCCATCAATCATATGATTTTCCACAAACGGCAATACACCTAATACAGGCACACCTGTTTTCTCTTCAATCCACTGAACTCCGTCCTCAAATAAGCTGAGATCACCGCGAAATTTATTAATAATCACACCGACGATTCTTTCCCTTTCATTAGGGTCCAGTAATTCAAGCGTGCCGACAATACTTGCAAACACTCCACCCCGATCAATATCAGCAACTAGGACAACTGGTATATCCGCCAATTCAGCCACCTTCATATTAACAAGTTCGCGGTCCTTTAAATTAATTTCAACTGGACTTCCTGCTCCCTCGATTACCACTACATCATATTTATCAGCAAGATGCTGTAGGGATTCCTTAATCACTGCTAATCCCTTTTCATAAAAGTGATCCCGATATCCGCGCCCTGAAAGGGTATCAATCGCTTTCCCCAGGTAAACAATTTCAGCATCCTGTTCGGAACGGGGCTTTAATAGAATCGGATTCATCCATACCGATGGCTCTGTTCTAGCAGCCTCTGCTTGAATTCCTTGAGCTCTTCCAATCTCCTTACCTTCTCTCGTTACATATGAGTTATTAGACATGTTCTGCGATTTAAATGGGGTAACCCTTACCCCCTCGTTAGATAGGATTCGGCACAGGGCTGTGACGATTAAACTTTTGCCCACATCTGAAGCTGTCCCCTGAATCATGAGTCCTTTCATGATATAGCCCCCTTGATAACGATCGGAATTCCAGCTTCAACTAAAAACACTTGGTCCGCCTCCTTGACTAAGTACTGATGGACTTGTCCAAGTAAGCGCCCATAAGTGAACACCATCTCATTGCCAAAGAGGGACTCATTTAAAACCTCATTACTCACGATTAACATCGTTCCCACACGTTCTTTTATAGAAGTAATCCCGGTGAGGATCGTATCTTTAACGGTGGTTAAAAATCGTTCATCCCACTTTTGCTCCGAAGAAAAAAGTTCATTATTTAATAGTGTGGTAAGACAATCTAGTAAAACCACATCCTCGGCTTTAAAATCATTTGCTATCTTTCCTATTTGAACGGACTGTTCATATGTTTTCCACTGATAGCCCCCTGTTAAGCGATCCCGTTGGTGTTTTCCAATTCGTTCCTGCATTTCTGGATCAGAAGCAACACCCGTAGCAAGATAACAAAGTCGACCACCAGTTTTACTTGCCAATTTTATTGCTTGCTTCTCTGCAAAACTGCTCTTCCCGCTCCTCACACCACCCGTTATGAAGATGAATGTTGATTCCGCCATTTAGCTAACACCTCCATTAATTGATTATTTTCTTCATGACCTTTTATAGCAAAACGCAGCCATCTTCCATCCAAGCCTGGAAAATTAAAAGTATGGCGGGGAATGATGCCCTGATGAAGAAGAAACTCAAATAATGTGAACTGATCCTGTAAATGCGGGTCCTGTAGTAAGTAAAAATTTACATCAGATGACGAAGCAATATAGTTATTGTGATAAAAAAAAGAAAAAAGCCTCTTTCTCTCACAATCAATATATTCCTGTGTTTCTTTAATAAAAGCTTCGTTTTGAAGACAAAGCTCCCCAGCTAATAACGCAATGGTATTAGTGCTCCAATGAGATTGGAGCTTGCTCAGTTCTGAAACTATTGCTGGTTGTGCGACTAAGTATCCCAAGCGGATACCTGGTATCGCAAACATCTTTGTCAATGAGCGAATAATGATTAAATTTGAAAACTTGTTTATGTATGGAACAACTGATTCATATTCGATTAAAAAATCAAAAAATGCTTCATCTAAGATGACAAGGCAATCTCGTTTTTCACACTCTTCTATAATCGAGATCATTGTTGACGGCGGATAGTGAATACCGGTTGGGTTATTAGGATTGCACAAAAACAAAGCATCCACATCTTCTAGACTAGAGCGTAAATCACTAAGATTCAATGTAAAGTCTGGCTCAATTAATTGATGGTAGACAATTTCACATTGATTGACCCGACATACTTCTTCATATTCTGAAAAAGTCGGCTCGACGAGAAGGACTCTTTTGCGAGCAAGCATTCGACCAAGCAGCGTAATCAATTCTGCTCCACCATTGCCAATTAAAATAGTATCCCTCTCGGTCTGTTCTGCTTTTGAAATCATGTCCGTAAGCTTTATGGCAAACGGATCTGGGTACACATGAATTTCTCGAAAAAAATCCACCCACTTTTCCTTTAGTGAAGGTGGTGGACCAAGTGGATTTATATTTGCGCTAAAATCGATAAACTCCTTTGGGAGCGCTAACCCCATAGCTTTATATAAATATTGCGGATTCGATCCATGTGATGGCCAACTCAATGAGTATTCCCCCTATCCATAATAGTAGTAAAAACAGAAAAACCGTCCTGCTAAGAATAGAATTGGCGCCAAGGATCTGTGATGCTTGGATTATTTGAAACGGGTCACCCATTTTTGCGCGGTTAGATAAGTTTCCTTTGTAATAGTTGATACCACCTAGCTGGATCCCTAAAATAGCTGCAACAGCCGCCTCTCCCCAGCCGCTGTTTGGGCTTGGATGCTTTTTTGCATCACGGAACAAAATCATCCATGCCTGCCTAAAACCTGTCTTTTCTGGTCGACTTCCAATCAGCATGGTCATGCCTGTTAATCGACTGGGAATCCAATTCATCACATCATCCCATTTTGCAGAAGCCCAGCCAAATTCTTTATATCTATCGTTCATGTGGCCCACCATTGAATCACATGTATTTGTGGCTCGATAAACCATCGCCAGTGGTGCCCCGCCAATGAGTGCCCAAAACATGGGGGCAGTCACACCATCACTTGTATTTTCAGCCACCGTCTCAATTGCCCCCCGAGCAATTTCACCCACATCAAGGTTTTCTGTATCACGGCCAACAAGATAAGAAAGTTTTTTCCTCGCTTCAGAAAGTTCCCCTACACTTAATGGTCGATAGACTTCTAGTGCCGCTCCCTTTAAACTCTTTTGAGCAATAGTTGTTGATATAATGATACTTTCTATTAATATCCCAACAAATGGCTGAACACGATAACTTGCCAAAATTACAACGAATACAAGTGAATAAACAAAGAGTAAAATAAAAAGGAGCATTCCCACCCCTTTCCATTTTTTAAACTTTCCCTTATTTAATCGTTTTTCAAGAAATGAAATCATTGTACCAATCCATTTAACAGGATGAGGCCAGTGGGGTGGATCGCCAATAAACATATCGATAATGTACGCAATGGTTATCGCGGCTAAATGATAAACTAACATGTTCGTTTCCTTTTGCTTGATTTTTGAATCGCTTCTGTCGTGCATTGATAAACAGCTTTGCTAATGAGCTTTCCTAATGGGGTTATCGTTCCTGCATATTCCAGCACCTCGCCAGATTGGGTAGCAGCAATTAATATACTATCGGTCGAGGTTCCAGTCGCGAAGGTTCCGGTCACTTCATCCATTACTTTTAGATCATTCATTGCCTTAACCTTTGTTTCAGTGGCAGTCATGATGCTTTGAATAAAGGCTTCTTCAGTTAACTCCCCTTCGATAAATATCCATGTATTAATGGTTCCAGGTACCATATCAAATGAATGTAGTTCACTCTTGGAAGCATCAATCGCATTTCCAACCCCTGCTGTTACCACTACAAATATCGAGAAGCCAGTACCCGTATATCTTTTGTAAACAACATCTTCCAAAATTACTGCTGTCATCATGCCCACTGTTTCCGACGGTTCAAACCCTTTTGATTTTAGAAATAAGGCCATCTCTCTGCGATGGTCACTACATTCGTAATCCTTATTGACATGTCGATTCACAAACGACTGATGCCATCCAGTCCCCGAACCAATTACTCCTGAGGACATGGTTCTTAACGGCATGGGAGAAGTTAATTCAATCCATTCTTCTGACATCTGTAACCTCGACTCATCAATTGTAAACATGATATTGTTGTGATTTACTTTTGGCAATAATGCCATCTGTGGCGCAGCGACTCTAGGATGAGGGTGTTTTTGAATGTCGGTATGGTAGACGTCTCTGATTCGTTCTTCACGAAGGACCTCATTCGGAATGTGATTGATATTAATCCGTCCGTTTTCAAGGAGGAGCAGCCGGTCACAATAAAGCCCCGCAAGGTTTAAATCATGAAAAATAGAGATGACCGTTAAACGATTTTCTGATGTCCATTGTTTTAAGAAATCTAACAATTCCTTTTGATAGGATAAATCTAAATGATTTGTTGGTTCATCTAATAAAAGAATTTCAGGCTCCTGGGCTAAAGCTTGTGCAAGAAAAACTCTTTGTTTTTCCCCTCCTGATAACTCCTGAATATTTTTATTTTGGAATCTTGAAACACCAATTTGCTTCATTACTCTTTGAACAACTTCTTCATCGACGGAACCCCATGATTGAAACAAACCCTTTTGATGGGCATAACGCCCGAGTGAAACGGTCTCTTTCACCGTATAAGAGAAAGATTGTGAGGAATGTTGGGACAGAACAGCAATTATTTTGGCCAATTGTTTTGCCTTGTAATGCTGGAGCCGTTTTCCGTTGATAAGGATTTCACCTTTTTGGATTGGTAAAATACCGCTTAGCATTTTTAAAAGGGTTGTCTTCCCACTTCCATTCGGTCCGAGGATTCCAAAAAGTTCTCCCTTTTCCACTTCAAAAGAAATCTCCTCCAGTACTGCTTCGCTCGTGTATCCGCCAGAAACCTGTTGAACGCTTAGCATCCATTAACCACTTCTTTCTCTCCTTTTTCTTTGTAGCAGGATTATTGCAAATACCGGAGCCCCAATTAAAGCAGTGATAACACCAATGGGTAATTCTGTTGGAGAAATGATCATTCTTGAAATCAAGTCGGCTAAAATTAAAAAACCTGCCCCCGATATGATAGACAAAGGAAGAAGCTGACGATGATCAGGACCCCATAATAATCTCGACAAATGTGGAATGACCAGACCAACAAAACCAATGGTGCCTGACACCGCAACGGCTGCCCCTGTTAATATCGAGCCTGCAGTCAAGATTAAGAGCTTTCTTTTATGTACATTAACACCAATATGTTGTGCCCGTTCTTCCCCAAATGACATCGCATTTAGCTCCTTGGCATTAAAAAGCAATAAACATGAGCCAATGATGAAAAAGGGTAAAATAATTTTTATGTAATCCCAGCCTCTCATTGAAACACTTCCCAAAAGCCAGCCTATAATCTGCCGGAGTTCATCCCCAGTTAGTGCAATCATAAGCGAAATTATGGCTCCTAAAAAGGAACTGAAAATAATACCTGTTAATATAATGGTTTCCACTCGCATTGATTGTTCGATTTTACTTGCAAACATGAGAACTAGGAAGATTGTAAAAAAAGAGAATAAGATACTTAACAATGGTAATGTAAAGGATCCTATGAAGGGAATGGAAAGCTGAAAAAACAGGGTCAACACCGCCCCCACAGACGCTCCAGAGGATACACCTAATGTATAAGGATCTGCTAACGGATTTCTAAGCAGCCCTTGAAAGGCTGCCCCTGCAATAGCAAGGGAAGCTCCAACAAGACCTGATAAGATTACTCTAGGCAACCGAATATTTAAGACAATACTCGTATACATTGGGTCAAATTTCTCCAAGGAAATGAGCCCGAATAAGTTTGCACTAATAATCTTTATGATAGTTAAGATTGGAACCGAAACCGTTCCTATCGAAATACCTATTAATATAGAAAGAATCAGGAAAATTCCAGCTATACAATAGGCTAAATACTTATTATTTAAAAACTTCAGGATAGACAGCCTTCGCAAGATCTTCTACTCCTTCAACAATCCTTGGGCCTGATCGAGTCACACGATCAGAATCCACATCAACTACATGCTGATTCTTTACAGCGTTGACCGTTTCCCAGCCCTTCCTTGTTAATACTTGATCGACAGGATTCTTGACATAGAATCCATAGGTAGTGACGATAACATCAGGATTTCGTTTAATCATGGCTTCTTGGTCAATTTTAATCCAGCCTTCTTGATCGTTAGCAATATTTTCAGCATTTATTACACTTAGCATTTGATCCATAAACGTATTCTTTCCAGATGTATAAATTTCTGGAGCTGGTGAAACCTCAACCAATACCTTTTTCTTTTCTTTTATCTCTCCAGCCTTTGCTTTAATTTCTGCTAATTTATCTTTCATCCCAGTGATGATTTCATCAGCTTTTGCTGTTTCACCAGTGGCTTTCCCAATCAAATCTATAGAATCAAAGACTTGATCAAAGTTTTGCGCGTCATTAACGACTAAAACAGGAATCCCTGCATCTTTTAACTGCTGAAGCCCAGCTTCAGAACTAGAAGCCCAAGAGGCATGTGCTAACACTAAATCTGGCTTTAAGGAAATAATTTTTTCTAAGTTTATTTCTTGGCCGCCAACTTTCTCCTTTTTGGTTGCCGCTTCTGGATAATTGTCGAAATCGGTTACTCCCACTACTTCCTTATCAAGACCTAAGGCAAAAACAATTTCAGTATTACTTGGGATCAGAGAAACAATGCTTTCTGGTTTCTTTTCAATAGTAACTTCCGCCTTGGTTGCATCTTTAATCGTAAGTGGATAGGTAACTTCCGCTGTTTTCTTCTCTACACTAGTATTTGAATCTTCCTTTACCTGGTCTTTCTTTTCAGCACAACCCGCTAACACTCCTACTGTCAATAATACTACTAACAGCAATGAATACAACTTCTTCATTTTTCTCCCTGCTTTCTTTGAAAAGTATCATGTATGTAACAAAAAATAAATTTTTTCTTGTGCTAAACAAAATACGGGATAACAACAAAAAACATCTCCAAAATGAAATGGAGATGTTGGTATGATAGATTCAGGTTACTAGCATAAGTAAATAGAGTCTAGCCTTCAACACCTTCCTATCCTCGTAGGTTATTGGCGCACAAGAATTAGGCAGGTTTCCTGGCTCATGATCATCGCTTCCTATGCCTTCCCATCGTATACGACAGTGACACAATATAGGTTGCTCCCATTTACAGTGGCGGGACCGCGTTGGCTTATACCAACTTCCCTTTTAAGCTTAAAATCATCTGAGAAGATTTTAGCACCTAAATTTAAAATAATATTTTTTTGTTATTTTTATTATAGAAAATAAGAAAAGATTTGTATATGATTTTTTACAACAAGTTATTGCTCAATACTTCTGCATAAATTTGCCATTTCAATTGCCGCCGTTGCTGCATCCCAACCTTTATTTCCTGCCTTTGTACCAGCTCGTTCAATGGCTTGTTCGATTGAATCCGTTGTTAACACTCCAAAAATAACAGGAATGCCACTTTTCAAATTGATCGCAGAAACACCCTTTGCTACTTCATTACAAACATAGTCAAAATGTGGAGTTGAACCGCGAATGACCGTTCCAAGTGTAATAACTGCATCGTATTTATTACTATTGGCCATTTTTTGAGCGATTAATGAAATCTCAAATGCCCCCGGAACCCACGCAAGGTCCACATCTGACTCGCTAACTCCATGTCTTTTAAGTGCATCCTGTGCACCGCTTAATAATTTACTAGTAATAAATTCATTGAAACGTCCAACAACTATTCCAATTTTTAACCCAGAACCAACTAAATTTCCTTCAAAAATATTTCCCATGTGTATGCCTCCATCAATTGTTTTGTGTAGTTGAGCTTTAGAGCGGTAATCTATGCTTCCCGCTTAACCATTCGTTCATTTTTCATTCTATATTCAACTAGATCTTTAATCGTAATCATTTTAAGGTTCATTCTCTCTGCAATTTTAAAAAGATCAGGAACGCGGGCCATCGTTCCATCCTCATTCATAATTTCACAAATAACCCCTGCAGGCTTCGCACCGCATAATTTGGCAAGATCAACAGCTGCTTCTGTATGCCCATTTCTATTCAGAACTCCACCTTGTTTAGCAACGAGTGGAAAAATATGTCCTGGTCTTAAGAAATCACCGGCTTCTGATTCGGGGTCAACCATACTCAAAACTGTTGCGGATCTTTCAAAAGCAGAAATGCCAGTGGTAGAGAATTTATGATCGATACTGACAGTAAAGGCAGTTCGTTTCGGATCTGTGTTGTTGGTAACCATTGGATGTAAGTCAAGCTTATTAGCTAAATCCTCGTCAATAGGCACACAAATTAGGCCTCGGCCGTGAGTGGCCATAAGATTTATGACCTCAGGTGTAGCTTTTTCAGCAAGGGAAATAAAGTCCCCTTCATTTTCCCTGTCCTCGTCATCACAGACAATGATAACCTTACCTTCCTTTAGGTCCGATAATGCTTCATCAATTGTATTAAACACAGTTACCTCCCCTTTCAATTTTATTTAAAAAAATCCATGCTCTTCTAAAAAATTAGCGGTTATCCCCTTGCTGCTTTTTTGCGGAGGTTGATTAGAAAAATTAGTTATAAAATGACCAACATATTTTCCTATCATATCGCATTCTAAGTTTACAATATCCCCTGAACCCTTCTGTCCAAGAATCGATTCTGACAATGTATGCGGGATAATGGATAATGTAAAACTATTCTCCGAAACAGCAAATACGGTTAAGCTTGTCCCATCCACCGCTATCGACCCTCTTAAGATTACATATCGCAATAATTCCTCTTCGGCTTCAATCTCATAGTAAATCGCATTTTCAAGTGATTGTTTACTTTTTATTACACCTGTTCCGTCAATATGTCCTGAAACGAAATGACCGCCAAACCTTCCACCCGCTGCCATAGCCCGCTCAAGATTTACTTTGGACCCTCGTTTTACCATACTTAAACTGCTAGCTCTGACCGTTTCCGGCATCACATCTACTGTGAACAGTTTACCCGTAAAGGATGTAACCGTCAGACAAACCCCATTAACCGCAATACTGTCCCCAAGATGGACATCGTTTAGTATTTTATTCGCTTCTATGTTCAATACAAACGACTCGCCAGTCCGCTGGATGTTTGCGACTACGCCAATTTCTTCAATAATTCCAGTAAACATATTGTCCAAACTCCTTACTATGTTTCCCTTTGATTCTGCCCAAAAAATTAAAAAAGACCCTAAAGACAGTTTGTCATCAGGGTCTTGAAAAAAAGACAATAGAAAATAAAGGCTTAAAAATAGGTACACTTCACCCTATTGTTAATCCTGTCTTTTCCTTCTCCCATCCAGACTTTAACTGTCGGCCCTGGAGTTTCACCAGATCCACCGCTTAACATATTAATGTTAACCGGGTCACGGACTAAGAAGCATAGCTTCATCACCGCCGGTTAGGAATTTCACCTGACCCCGAAGGAAATTATTTAAATATATACTTATATGTTATGACATTTCATTCTAATAGTAAAGCTATTAGCTTAACTATATTGCACTAAAAACACAATTAATAACCAGAACTTAGCTTACCGTCATAATTTTACCAACTTATTTATTGTTTATAAGTCTTTACAGGTAAATAAATATCAAAATGTAATTCACCAGTCTCATTTTGATGTTTATGCTCTTCTTTATACACTTCCAAACTTAGGGCATTGTGATCATGTTCATATCCATATTCTTCCATCCAGGCATAGATTTGTTTATATGTACTTTCCACTGTTTCATGACTTCCTTGATGTGTAGCAAATACATAATTTTTACTTGGAATCGTAAAACCAACCATACCATCTGGGATTTCCTCAATTTTTTCAACTGGAGTTGTAACATAATAAGTAAATTCTGTTTCTCTGCTGTGAAAAGGTGCGATCAAAACAGGGTCTTTGGTTTGATATGATACTTCTTCTAGCCGATCTATCATCTTTTTAAATAGACCTGGGAGTGTACTGATTTGTGAATAAGTTCCGTTCCATGAAATTCCAACAACCTTCATTTCTTCTTTTTCTATTACTTGGATACTCATGCTAATCCCCCTTTTGAATTATCATATTAATATAATTCTCACCGTCACTCTTAAACTCCTGCAAAAATAATTCGACTAAATTCATTCCAAATCGTCCACACATGTATAGGTATTAAAATTAACGGACGTTATTCCAAAAATGAGAAATAACGTCCAAATTTTTTTAACTATCTTTTTTTAAATGATGTCGTAAATTTTATTATTTGGATGAAAATAGCATATAATGGACTTAGCACATTAATAGGAGGATTTTTTATGAGTAATGAAAATCAAACAAATCCACAGGAAGAACCCAAGAAGAAAATAAGTCTACAAGAAGCGATGAAACAACAACTGCAAAATAAGAAGAACAAATCTGCCGGAGGAACTTCAAGTTCAAACAACTCGATGGCAACTAAAAAGCTGCAAAGCCAGCAAACGAAAAAAGTAAGTAATTCGCGGAGAAAAATGGGTGTCTAGTGGTCAGAATCGAGTAGATATTTCCCCAGGTGCACTCGTCAAAATTGTCCTAAAAGCAGATCAACGAAGCGGGAAACTAACAGAGGGGACCGTCAAGGATATATTAACAAAGTCCAGTTTTCATCCTCACGGCATAAAGGTCAGGCTTACGGATGGACAAGTTGGCAGAGTTAAGGAAATAAATAATTAGTTTAGAAAGTCCTCTTTGCACAATGATGCAAAGTGGGCTTTTTTAATGGAAGTAAAAAACAGACCCAAAAGGCTTGGGTCTGTTTATTGGCGGGTCATTATGATTTACGGACGTTTACTGCTTGTGGTCCACGTTGGCCACTTTCAATTTCAAACGTTACCTCTTGACCTTCGTCTAATGTTTTGTATCCTTCGCCTTGAATAGCAGAAAAGTGAACAAATACATCTTCTCCACCTTCACGCTCAATGAATCCAAAACCTTTTTCACTGTTAAACCATTTTACTTTACCTGATTCCATTCTTTGTAGCCTCCTAGCATGTAACTATTACATGTAAATTGCAAATTGATTGCATAATTATTTTTACCCATTTCCTTTTTACCTATACCATAACAATTTTAAAAATTTTAATTGGATATAAAATCTTTATAAAACCCATTTGTGGATTGCTTTTGCAACTCCGTCTTCCTCATTTGTGGTAGTTACCCAATCCGCTGCTTCTTTCACAAGATCTTGTGCATTTCCCATTGCAACTCCCATGCCAGCTGCCTTGATCATCGCCAAATCATTAAGACTATCACCTACGGCCATTACATTTTTCATATCCAATCCCAGCCTGTTACAAACAATCTCCAGACCCTTCGCTTTATTAATACCGGCCGTATTCACTTCAATATTTTTCAACGTAGAATTACTAAGTTCAAATTCACCTTTTGCCTGTAATTCTTTCATGATTATCTCTCTGGTTTCATCATCATCGATATTAAAGCCAAATTTCATCCATTCTAAAGTATGCAAGTCCTCCGGCATTTCATTATGCCAATTGCGTTCCGTGCTAATCGCCCAAAACTTAGTCTTATGTTGCAGCGATAACCTCCACATCCACTCAACAAGTTCAGACTTTACCAAGTTCCTCTCTACTAATTGACGTTGATCATCCCATATTTCACTACCATTAACAGTGACTAAATAAGAATCAAGCTCCAATGAATCAGCATGCTCTCTGCTCGTCAAAAGTGAACGGCCTGTACTAAGAACCACATAGATTCCTTTTTCCTTAGCAGCTTTGATGGCTTCACGATTTGCTTCCGATACCTGTCCTTTATTATTTAAAAGCGTACCATCCATATCGAGTGCAACTAGTTTGACTTCAATGTCATTATTAATATTATCCATATGTATATCAAGCTCCCTTCCATACTTTTCCTATAATAAGATAACATCATTTCTAAAAACTAATCAAACATTAAGTTTACATAATATAGTTATAATAAATACTCTGACAAGTATCTTGCAATTTTCTTATAATCCTTTAATAAGTAACCTATAGGCGCTCTATTGCATATAGTACCCATAAGCCAAGAATAGAAAGGTGTTTAATGATGCCATCGGTTGTTATCAATTTATATTATCTAAAAATAAACAGTATTTCGGGCAATGGCTCCATAACTATAGGGGAAGCATCTCATAACAGTCCCACAGCCAATAGTAAATTACAAGGAATTAATGCTTCATATGGAGATACTTCACCAACTGAGGCAATGATGGAAAACCTGTTAAATGATCCAGACGTTAATGATCAAACCTCTATTGGAACTACTGATTCTACTAATGTCAATACACCAATTCAACCTGTACCACCAATCTAAAATTATAGGAGTTATCTGATATGCCATATCAAATAAATATTTTAAATTTCAAGATAAATGGAGCCACCCAAAACGGGAATGTTGATATCGGTCCTACTGTGCATAACAGCCATACTGCAAATAGTAAATTTGTGGGAGCAAATTTCACTTTAGGTGATTTATCACCAGCCACTTCTTTAATGTCCTCAGGCAATATAGATACAGATATTAGTGATCAGGATCAAATAGCTAACCCATCTATGCCTATAGCTAATCAAATTTAAAGGAGCAGCAATATGGATATAGAAAAAATGAGAAGATGGCTAGAGATTACTAACGAGTATAGAGAGAGCAATTTTTGGTCTAGCGTACTAAAGCAAAAACAACCAGATGAATTTTTTAGAGAAGTATCGCTTAATCCAAAATTTGACTTATACCAAAATGATTATTATAACTTTATTATTTTTGAAATACCTGGGGTAAATCCAGAAGATGTTTCGCTTAGCTTAATTTCAAATAATCATTTAAAAATTAATGGCAGAATAAAACCTGTTTTACCTTTAGAAATGGAAATGAAGAGAGAACGTGAATATGGTGATTTTGAACGAGTAATTGACCTACCTGAACCAACACAGGCTCATTTAATACATTCACAAATTAATAATGGACTACTTCATTTATCTTACCCTCGAAATAAGAAGTGACTAGAGTGTTTATCTCCAATATCATAAAGACTTATTGCAAAAGATTTCCCTTCTATGATTGTAGAAGGGTAAACTTGTTTTGTGATTAAATCATATGCACACTCCTTTTATTAGTATGAAATTACTTACGATTGTTCATGGTAATTGATTATATGAAACAATTACTAATTATTTCAAGTTTTAAGAAAATAACAATAATAAAAAAACGCCTGTCAAAAACAAGCGTTTTAATGTGGTGCTATTAATGATGGTGATGGACACCCATGGTTGGGTTAGTAATCAGCCACTCTTCTTTCGGTAATTGGAAATATTGAATCCAAATACTATTTAGGTTTGGGTCATTTTTATCAATAATGAAATCAATTTCTTTATCGCTTGTGACGACAACATCATTTTCTGTTGGTGTATCAAGCTTTAAATCATAATGGGCATGGTCACCATGAATACTTGTGACATACACACGAAAAAGTTTTCCTTGTGCTTCTTCTTGTTCTAACATTTTTTTCAAAGCTTTTGCTGCATTACGATTCACTTTTACCTTCATTTTTGGCTCTCCTCATCTATGTATTCCTACGTATTATCCCACTTTTTTGCAAAAATAGACAATGATTAGTTTTGAACTAAAAATACTTAATTTACCAGGTAAAAATTTACATACATTCTTTTCCTCGATAGGAATTTTAAAACCTTAACAAATTTGTCACAAATTAATCGAAAAACGTGTATAAACATCACAGCATTATTGTTAATATAGGTTTTAGAAAAGACTAACGGACTAATTACTATTAAATAATAACTAATTTAAATTAGGCTTAATCAGTACATGGAAGCAAAAAAAGAAGTAATTCAGTCTTGTTTGTGAAAGGTTTCACGATTATAATCGTAAAAGTGAACATTTGGAAGGGAGAAAAATTCATGTTTAAAAAAAGCTACTTAATTCCACTGTTAGCTTTAGTACCAACTATGCTTTTAAGCGGATGTACGAATATGGTCGTCTTTGATCCAAAAGGACCTGCCGCACGTGACATTCTAGATTTAATTAACTGGTCACTTATTTTTATGTTGCTAGTGGTTGTCGTTGTTTTTGGTTTATTTGGATATATTATCTGGAAATATCGGGCTAAGCCTGAAAATGCAGATTACGAACCACCTGAAGAACATGGAAGCACAAAATTAGAAATAATTTGGACTGTCATTCCTATTCTTATTGTCATTGCTTTAACGATTCCTACTGTTAATACAATCTATAAGTTAGAAAAAGTACCTGCTGGATATGAAAATAAAAAACCAATTACCATTAATGTGACTTCTGCCGATTGGAAGTGGATTTTTAGCTACCCTGAACAAGGGATTGAAACTGTGAACTACGTGAATATTCCTGCTGGCACACCTGTGCAGTTTAAGTTAACTTCTGCAGGTACAATGCAGTCATTCTGGGTTCCTGCTTTAGGCGGTCAAAAGTATACCATGAACAAGATGGAGACAGAGCTGTACCTTACAGCTGACAAGCCTGGTGAATTTTTAGGAAGAAATACAAACTTTAACGGTAAGGGCTATGCTGAAATGGAATTTACGGTTGAAGCAAAATCCCCCCAAGCCTTTGAAAAATGGGTAAAAGAAGTTAAAGAAACTGCTCCTAAGTTAACAGAAAAGAAATACAATCAACTTCTTAAGCCTACACACTTAGGACGTGAAACATTTATTGGAACACATCTTGCCTGGGTAAACCATGCGGATATGAATTCTAAAACTTATACAAATCCTGAATTGTACGAAGTACATGGCGTAAAAGGAAAGATTTTCAAAGAAAAAGAAACAAATAGTCATTCTATGGACATGGAAGGTATGGAAAGCATGGACAAGAGTGAAAAATCAGATGGAGGTGAGCACAATGAACATTAATTGGCATGACTTTTTTATTGTTGGCAACCCATTAATACTAGGTTCTCAGATTGCTATTCTCTTAACAATGATCGGAATTGTGGCTGGGGTTACCTATTTAAAAAAATGGAAATGGCTCTGGAGAGAATGGTTAACAACCGTTGATCATAAACGAATTGGGATTATGTATATCCTCTCTGGTGTATTAATGTTTTTCCGTGGCGGTGTGGACGGCCTCTTAATGAAGGCTCAAACCTCACGTCCAGAAATGAAATTTTTAGATGCGCAACATTACAATGAAATTTTCACTACACACGGTGTCATTATGATTTTGTTTGCAGCAATGCCATTATTAATTGGCTTAATGAACGTGGTAATCCCACTGCAAATCGGTGCTCGTGACGTCGCATTCCCACAACTTAACGCGTTAAGCTTCTGGCTGTTCTTTAGTGGTGCGATGCTGTTTAATATTTCGTTTGTTGTCGGTGGTTCTCCAGATGCTGGTTGGACTGCATACTTCCCTCTTGCAGGTAAAGAATTTACTCCTGGAATCGGGAATAACTATTATGCGATTGCCCTGCAAATTGCTGGGATTGGTACCCTGATGACGGGTATAAATTTTATTGTCACTATCTTAAAAATGAGAACAAAAGGCATGACACTGATGAGAATGCCAATGTTTACTTGGACTTCATTCATTGCTTCGGTGATTATTGTTGCTTCATTCCCAATTTTCACGGTTGCACTTGCATTAATGACGTTTGACCGGATCTTTGGAACCCATTTCTTCACCTTAGCGGGTGGCGGTATGGATATGATGTGGGCTAACCTTTTCTGGTTATGGGGTCACCCTGAGGTTTATATCGTTGTCCTACCCGCATTTGGAATGTTTTCTGAAGTTATTTCAACATTTTCAAGAAAAATGCTTTTTGGCTATAAATCTATGGTTTTCTCGATTGTTGGTATTGCGTTTTTAAGTATGCTCGTTTGGGTCCACCACTTCTTTACAATGGGAGCTGGACCAGGAGTTAACTCCGTTTTCTCCATTACGACGATGATGATTGCTATTCCAACGGGTGTCAAAATGTTTAACTGGTTATTCACGATGAGAAAAGGTCGAATTGAGTTTTCCACTGCGATGCTTTGGGCACTTGCATTCATTCCATGCTTTATCATCGGTGGTGTAACTGGCGTTATGCTCGCAATGGGCGCGGCCGATTACCAATACCACAACACCCTATTCCTTGTCGCTCACTTTCACTATGTGTTAATTCCTGGTGTTGTGTTTGCGGTATTTGCTGGACTTTATTACTGGTGGCCAAAAATGTTCGGCCATATGCTCAATGAGAAAATTGGTAAAATACATTTTTGGTTCTTTACCATTGGATTTAACTTAACGTTTATGCCAATGTTCTTCCTAGGATTAGATGGTGCGGTGCGTCGTTCGTACACTTATTCTGCTGAATCTGGCTATGCACCATTATTCCTATTATCTACTATTGGTGCAGTTATCTTAGCAATCGGCTTTGGCGCACTTTGCTATAACATTTATTGGAGTGCACGCTATGCAGACCGTAATATTTCAAACGATCCATGGGATGCAAGAACGCTAGAGTGGGCAACTGCTTCACCTCCTCCATTCTATAATTTTGCGAAATTGCCTGAAGTGAAATC
This sequence comes from Neobacillus sp. KR4-4, assembly GCF_042136325.1. NCBI lineage: Bacteria > Bacillati > Bacillota > Bacilli > Caryophanales > Bacillaceae > Neobacillus > Neobacillus sp. KR4-4. The sequence goes on along the minus strand of NZ_JBHHJU010000010.1, from coordinate 112,643 downwards.
TGTTGATAGCTTCTGGTATATGAAAAAGAATAACGAAGGATTGACGTTAAAAGACGAAGAAATTGAAGAAATCCATATGCCAAGTAATTCCGGCTTACCAATCTATATGGGCGTAATCTTTGGCATTGCTGGTTTCTTCCTAGTCTTTGAATGGAAAATTGCGGCTCTTGTAGCCACTGTTGGAATACTTATTGGGTTAATCATTCGTTCATTCGATTACAACGATGGTTTCCATGTTCATGTTGACGAAATAAAGGAAACGGAAAAAGCATGGCGTAACGTCGATAAAGGGGGGAACAGCCATGTCAGCTAATGTAAACACTGCCTTACCACTCGAATATCAAACAGAACAGAACCGAATGAATATTCTCGGTTTCTGGATTTTCCTAGGAGCGGAGATTATTCTCTTTGGGACTCTCTTTGCGGTATTTTCTGTCCTTAGTGCGAGATATGCTGGAGGTCCAACTCCAAAGGACCTTTTTGAAATAAAAGATGTTATGGTCGAAACGATCCTTTTATTAACTAGTAGTTTTACTTGCGGTCTTGCCATTTATGAGATGCGCCGTCATAACCGGAATGGATTATTGTTATGGTTTATCATTACCCTTCTCCTTGGTGCTGGGTTCGTGTTCATGGAGATCACAGAATTTATCCATTATGTTCATGAAGGAGCTACCATGCAAACAAGTGCTTTCCTTTCCAGCTTCTTTGTATTACTTGGAACACACGGACTGCACGTGAGTATGGGTATTGGCTGGGCGACTATGGTTATTATCCAAATACTAAAACGAGGGTTAACACCTGTTACTGCTCGTAAAACTTTTATCATCGGTCTATATTGGCACTTTTTAGATGTTGTCTGGATTTTCATTTTCACATTTGTGTATTTAGCAAGGATGGTGGCATAAATGGCTAAAAATACAAAAGGTTTTCCACTTACACATGTGTTAGGTTTTATTATGTCATTAGTACTAACCTTCGCAGCACTTGGTGTAGCACTGAAAACCAATCTTCCTTTTAAAACAATACTCTGGATTATTGGCTCTTTAGCTGTAATCCAGGCTGCCCTTCAGCTATATATGTTCATGCATATGAACGAAGGAGAAGACGGCAAATCCCAAATCATCAACGTCGCTTACGGATTCTTCATCGCCTTCGTAACCGTTGCTGGTTCAATCTGGGTAATGTCCTTCGGGATGTAAATAAAAAGGTGTCAGGCACCGTGTGAATTCTTCACATGGTACCTGACACCCTTTTTTTGTTCTTATTTTTTTATTCCACCATTACTTTTTCTCTTTCTTCTTACTAATTGGAAAATGATAAAAGCTATGTACAGCGGGATTGCCACATAGATGAAATACGGAAAGCGATGCTGCTCTTTTTTGAAGACGAGGTATATCGCATACCCTAGGAAAAGCGTGACGATAATTCCGTATTTGGGTAATGGGACATCTTTCAAGCTTGGAATTTTTATCGTGCTCACCATTAAATAACAGATGATAAAAAAGGCAATGGGCAAAATGAACTCTGGCATTTTACCTTGGAATAAGGTAAGCAGTGTTAGTAATCCTCCCCCAGCAGTGATGGGAACACCGGTAAAATAATGATTTGAAGATTTAACAGCATTAATATTAAACCGGGCTAATCGGTAGGCTCCGAATAAAGGAAATAATCCTGAAATGGCCATCCCTGCCACACCAAACTCTGAGAAATAGGAATAATAAGCCATCATTGCCGGTGCAACACCAAAAGTTACCACATCTGCTAACGAATCTAACTCTTTCCCCAACTCACTATCCACTCGTAACATTCGTGCAATCCTGCCATCCATACTGTCGAGCATCATCCCTATTAATATTAAAATGGCAGCATTTTTGTAATCCCCCTGGGCGGAATACATGATGGATAAATATCCGAAAAACAAATTAGAAATGGTAAATAAATTAGGAATACTGTTTCTGATAATATGTATCACTCCATACTAGATAGGAAATTTAGGCAATATTCTTTTCACGTCGTTGTCTTTTATTATAACGCTTAACCTGATAATACTGGAAAAATATAATAGCTGTTGTAATCCAAAAGGCGCTTGCAAAATATCCACCAATGATATCACTGGGATAATGGACACCTAAATAGATTCGACTGATGCCAATGGCTAAAATCATCACCATGCTTACAAAGATTAGTGCCCATCTACCTAACGAACTTGTAATATGCCGCCATAATAAGAAGGTAATAATTCCATAGACCGTAAAAGCATTCATTGCATAGAGAAAAAGTAAAAGAAAAAGGCTAAGAACAATGACAAAGGGAGCCGAACCAATAAACGTAAAGAATTTCATTACAGATGTAAGAAATGGTGTTTCCATTCCTTGAACAGCATCGATTATAGTACGATCAAAATGAATGATTTTTTGGTCACTTATTAATAAGGATATCAGACTAAAGCCAATAATGGAAACAACACTCAGGCTAAAGGCGATTATAAGATATGTTTTTAATTTCATCAATACAAACCTCTCTAGAAAATTGGATTTTTGATTATACTTTATAGGTTGCTCATTGTTTCAACTTCTACAACTTTTAACCTTACAATGGTATGTAAAAAAGCCATAAGAAAGGCAGCTTTGGTTGAGTCCGCCTTTCCTATGAAGGTGAAAAGTAATTATAGTGTCTTGGGTTCTTCTCGCACTGGTTCTACGCTTTTATCTTTTGAGAAAAACCAGCCGGCTGCGGCGATACCTACTAATACAACATAAAAGGTTACTTTCCAAACTGTTGAATGCGCAAAATCTTCACTTAAAATCGCTAACATAGGATGTGATAACGTGTAGACGGCAAGCTTCACTCCAACCCAGCCCACAATTGTAAAAGCAGCAATTTCTAAACCTGGTCTTTTTTCCAATAAATTCACAAACTGATTCGCTGCAAAGCGCATAATAATTAAACCAATTACCCCTCCAGCAAAGATTACTAAAAATTTACCACCATCCAGACCACCGATATTTGGAAGCGGTGTGTTTGGCAGGGCAACGGCCATTGCGACAGCAGCAAGGATCGAATCAATGGCAAACGCAATGTCGGCCACTTCAACTTTTAATACAGTCACCCAAAAGTTGCTCTTTTTTGCCCCTGCCCTCTCCTCTTTATCTTCCTCCTTCCCTTTAATGACCACCTTGCGGAAAATATGATTACCTGCCATGAACAGCAAATATAGAGCTCCAATGGCTTGAACTTGCCACACATCCACAAGAAACGAAATCACAAATAAGGAAGCAAAGCGGAACACAAAGGCACCTGCCAAACCGTAAAATAATGCCTTCTTACGTTTATCTTCAGGTAATTGTTTCACCATAATCGCGAGCACTAGCGCGTTATCTGCGGCTAAGAGACCTTCTAATGCCACCAAGATTATTAACACCCAGCCGTATTCCAGTAAAAGAGCTAAATCCATGAATATTTCCTCCTTAAAGTTGATTTTTTTCAAAAAATACTCCCTTACGCCATAAAAATAGGCCTTTACCGATTACAGTAAAGGCCTAAAAGAACACAAAAAGACCTTTACAGTAAAGTAAAGGTCTTGCTAACAACGTAAATGTTGCCAATAAAGCCGGAGTAATAAATACTCGGAATGACGACTCTATTGTAGCAGCTACTCCCCTTTAAAAAGGAAATATTTAATTACTAATAGTTTATTATAATGCAAGGAAAATGTCAATGTTTTAGAGTTTAATAGCTAAATATCACACAGCTTTACAGTTTACAATCCGTAAACTTCAGTGTATTTTTTTTCAAGATATTCAACAAGATATTCCGCGTTTAATTCTTCCCCAGTAACCTTTACAATCAATTCGTTCGGTCTATACAGCTTCCCGTATTGATGGATTTTTCCTTTTAACCATTCTTGGATAAGATCAAAACGTCCATTTTCAATATGTTTATAAAAATCTGGAAGGTCTTTTTGAATCGTACGGAGAATTTGAGCTGCATAGAGATTCCCTAATGAATAGGACGGAAAATAACCGATTCCCCCAAATGACCAATGAACATCCTGTAATACGCCAACCGTGTCCGAACTAGGTGTTACACCGAGATAATCTTGCATTTTTTGATTCCAGACTACAGGTAGATCCTTAGCTTCAACCTCTCCGCTAATTAAGGCTTTTTCAATTTCATACCGAAGCATGATATGCAAATTATAGGTTAATTCATCGGCCTCAACACGGATAAATGATGGCTGCACCGAATTTACAGCACGATAAAATTCGTCAACAGTAATATTTTCGAGCTGCTTTGGAAAATACTCTTGAAGTTTCGGGTAGAAATACTTCCAGAACTGCTTACTGCGGCCGACCATATTTTCCAAAAATCTTGATTGAGATTCATGGATCCCGAAGGATGCTCCACTTTGAAGAACTGATTCCTCAAACTGTGGATTGACGTGCTGCTCATAGATCCCATGTCCTGCCTCATGGATGGTACCAAATAATGCAGAACGGACATTTCCTTCTAGGTAACGAGTTGTTAATCGTACGTCACCTGTATTAACGGTTTGTGCAAAAGGATGGACCGTTTCATCCAATCTACCCGCTTCAAGGTCAAAGCCTATTATAGGCAAAATATAGCGGTTAAATTCTTTTTGCTTTTCAATGGAAAACGACTGTTCAAAAATTTCTGCCTGTGTCTGCTTTCCATTTTGTTGAATGCGTTCCAGTAGTTTAACACTAGTATCTCTTAATTTTGCGAACAGCGGATCGAGTTTTTTCACCGTTAAACCAGGTTCAAACTCATCCAAGAGAGCATCGTATGGATGGTCCTCATACCCATAGATATCCGCGAATTTTCGCTTATAATCAACTATTTTTTCTAAGTACGGAAGGAAGCGGGCAAAATCGTTATTTTCCCTTGCCTCTTCCCAAGCATCATTTGCTTGAGCCGTTAAGATGCTATATTCCTGAAATAGGTCGGCAGGAATGCTCTTTGATTTTTGGTAGTACTCTTTATATTCTCTAACTTTCGCTCTTGTCACTTCATCTAAAAATGCCAAGTTATCAGGAAGTGTTAGCTCCGCTAGCAGTTCTCCCATTTCCTCAGAAACAGAAAGCTTAAAAATTTCGGTCCGAAGGGTCCCCGTCGCCTTGGCAAACATACTTCTCCCTTTTTTTGGTGCCATGACTTTTTGATCCCAGTCTGCTAAACCAATGATACTTGAAAAATGAGTAATTTTTTCATCCAAAGCCTTAAATTGCCCTAATGCCCTAAGTACAACTGGATCAATGACTTTCTGTTCCATAAACTAGACCTCCTATCAATCTCTCGTTTCTAAAGATGTTTGTTTAAGAATCAACAACATCCCTTTTTGATTATAAAGTAAAATTAAAAATTTGGGCAAAAATTAGAATATTATTTATTGACAAAAAATTCACTATTCCAGAAACATGTCGTATTTTATTTACACTTCAGAATGAATTGGAATAATTATCATACTGCTATATACAAATGGGCAGTATATATATGTAATTTATATTGGTTATGTAAAAAGGATGTGCAGGAAATTGGAAAAGCAGAAAAAAAATAAGTCCCACTTCCCTATTCGTTTGAATATACTATTTTTCAGTGTTTTTTTCTTATTTTCCGTACTAATCCTCCGGCTTGGTTTTGTGCAAATTGTTTATGGCGAAAATTTCAAAAGAGATTTAGCCAGAAAAGAAGATATCACAATTAGTAGTCCTGTTCCAAGAGGACGAATCCTTGACCGAGATTACAGAATAATCGTTGATAATGTCCCTAAAAGTGCCATTTCCTACACCAATGAAGGATTTAGCCAAGAAGTTATGCTCGAAACAGCTGAAAAATTAGCAAAACTGATTTCGAAAAAAACAAACAAGGTGACAGAAAGGGATAAACGTGATTTCTGGATTATGACGAATCCAGAACGCGCGAATGCTAAAATCTCGAAAAAAGAAATGGACCTATATTATGCAAAGAAATTAACAGATAATGATATTTATAAATATAAATTAGAGCGCATCACAACTGATGAATTAAAGGAATTGACTAAAGAAAAACTTGAGGTTATTGCACTATTTAAAGAGTTTAACAGCGGCTATAAGTTTACAACCCAAATCATAAAAAATGAGGATGTTACTGCGCAAGAATTGGCCGTTGTTAGCGAGAATCTGCAATCACTTCCTGGTGTGGATACAACCACGGACTGGGAAAGATGCTATGCTTTCAATGGAACCTTAAAGTCTGTGTTAGGAAAAGTTACTAAATCTGATGAAGGATTGCCTGCAGAGCAATTGGAGTATTTTTTAGCAAGAGATTACAGTCGAAATGACAGAGTGGGAAAAAGTCAACTTGAGTGGCAATATGAAAATGTTTTACATGGATACAAATCAAAAATAAAAAATGTAACCGATAAAACAGGAAATGTGATTGAAAACCACCCCGTATCAAATGGTAAGAAAGGAAAAGACCTTGTCTTAAGTATTGATATGGATTTGCAAAGGAAGATTGATCGCATCATTGAAGAAGAACTTTGGGCGGCGAAAAGATATCCGGGAACCTATCTAACTGACCGAGCATACGTGGTTTTAATGAACCCAAAAACTGGCGAAGTCTTAGCCATGTCTGGCAAAAAAATAGTTAGAAATAACAAAACAGGCAGAGTGGAAATGGAAGATGACGCTCTCGGTACATTTACTACCACCTATAACGTTGGTTCTACTGTCAAAGGAGCTACTATTTTGACTGGCTATAAAACAGGGGCTATTGCACCAGGTACAGTGTTTGATGATGCTGGTTTAAAAATCCGGGCCACTCCTTTAAAAAAATCCTATGCCTACTTAGGAAGATTAAATGAAATTAATGCCCTAAAATTATCTTCCAACGTTTATATGTTCCATACAGCAATACGAATTGGAAAAGGACATTATGAGTACGATCAACCTTTAAATATAAGTTCAAAGGCTTTCGATTCCATTCGAGACTCATTTGCTTCGTTCGGTCTCGGAACAAGAACCGGGATTGATTTACCGAATGAGCAATCTGGATTTAAGGGTCAGAGTTATCTCCCAGGATATTTGCTAGACCTTGTGATTGGACAATATGATACCTATTCAGCCATGCAGTTAGCACAGTATGTTTCCACCATCGCAAATGGCGGTTACCGAATGCAGCCCCATGTCGCCAAACAAATGCTCGAACCAAAGGAGGGAACACGAGAACTTGGTCATGTTGTAAAAGAAATCACCCCTACGGTCCTAAATACAATTGATATGAAATCAAATTGGCTGTATCGCGTCAAATTAGGTTTTAAGAAGGTTATGCAAGAAAGGGGCGGAACAGCTTATAAATTTTTCGGCAATGCCCCCTACTCTCCTGCCGGTAAAACAGGAACAGCAGAAGCGTTTTACGACGGACCTGAACGGTACCGATTTGGGAAAGAACCACCCCCAGTGATGAACCTTAGCTTGGTAAGTTATGCTCCTAGTTCGAATCCAGAAATTGCAATGGCAGTTATTGTACCATGGGCTTACCAAGGCAAAAAAGACAATCGGGCGAATCTGAAAATTGGACGCCGTGTTTTAGACACTTATTTTCAGATGAAAAAAGATAATCATTCTTAGGGTGCCAATGAATGGCATCCTTTTTTGTTCCATTTATCCACTTACATATTTTTCCTTAGAACTGATTTCACTGCCCTTTCAATTTCTGCATAACCTGTGCAGCGACAGATATTTGACTCCAGCCATTCCTTAATCATGTTATCATCTGCATCGGGATGCTGCTTGATTAACGAATGACAGTTCATAATAAATCCCGGGGTGCAGTAGCCGCATTGGAAGGCAAAATTATCGACAAATGCCTGCTGAATGGGTGTATTTTCTAACCCCTCAATCGTTGTTATCTTCTTACCATCCGCTTCAACAGCTAGCATTAGACATGATTTCATCGGCCATCCATCAATATTGACTGTACAAGCACCGCAATCCCCGTTCAAACACCCAGGCTTTGCGCCTGTAAGTCCAAGTTTACCTCGAATTGCAAATAAAAGTGTGTCGGCAGACCGTACCATGATGCTGCGCTTTTCTCCGTTTATGTCTAATATAATCGTGTGTGATTTCACTGCTCCCCCTCCTTTCTGCAATTAATCTATCATTCTCAAGAACCAACAGGAGCCAATGCAGAACAAACATCTGACAAAACATTCCGTAATACAAAAAGTCTGTATTCAGCTGACCCTTCAACATCATCTAAAATTGGCTTCGGTAACTTAGCAAGGGCATCGGTAATTCTTTGACTCAACGGAAGTTCTTTATTATTTAAAGAAGATTCCAACTCCTTTGACCGAAACGGAAATGGGCACAAGCCGCTGATTGCGACCCGTATCTCCTGCCCCAATTTTAATGCGGCTACTGTAATTAATGGATAGCCAGTATCCCATTGTTGTCGGCGTTTGATACTAATAAATGGCGCAGCAATAAACTGGGATTCTGTTGCTAATTGGACAAGAAGTTCTCCTTTTTTTAATTGAAGCTGCTCTTGAAAGATGTCATTAATTGGCACCACTTTTTTTCCTTCGGGCCCAATAATTAATACTTTGCTGTCCGCTAGTAAAAATGGTAAAACAGCTTCTCGGTAAAAAATTCGTGCACATATATTCCCACCTAAAGTAATTTTCCCCCGTGCTGTATGGTCCGCAACTTCACTTGATGTTTTCGTTAATAATGGAAAAAGATTTGCCTCTTCGATCTTGGTTAGTGAAAGAGTACTGCCTAGCAGCAAATGATCAGCGCTTACCCGCATAACCTTGGATTCAGGGATATCCTTTATGTCAATAACCGCCTCGGTATACGCTAGTTCGATTCTTCCAAGAGTGATTAATTCCGTCCCTCCTGAAAAAAACATTGGTTTCTTTCCACCTTTATCTAAATACTGATATAAATCGACTGCCTCTTTTAATGTTGCAGGTTTAAAATAATCAAACTCAAAGGGAAGCATTTTTCTGCGCCTCCTTTGCCTTCCAAATTAATTCAGGAATAAGTGGCAGATGATGTAGTGAAACCCCGGCAGCTGTAGACAAAGCATTGCCGAGTGCAGCAGGCATGCCCATTAATCCATGCTCTCCCACACCTCGAGCCCCATACGGACCATCTAATTGGGGTGTTTCTACAAATCCCACTAAATATTCTGGATTTTCACCATAGCGAAGTGGGCGATACGTTCGGAGCTGGGGATTAAGAACCCTGCCGAGTTCGTCAAAATAAAATGTTTCCCTGCCAGCAAAAGCCAATCCCATGCTCATCGCACCCATTACCTGGCCCAATGCGGCTTTTTCATTTAAAACTTTCCCAATGTCGACCACGGTACAAGCTTTCAATAGCCGATAGGTATTATCTCTTTTATCAAATTCAATTTCTATACCATAGGCCGCAACTGTCCACTCAGGTCCCGGCTTACCAGCTCCAGTCTCAGGATCCAAAGGGGTAAGATGACGCAGGATATAATTCCCTCTGCCAATAATTTGTCCGCCGATTGAATTTCCATTTGGATATTGATAACCATAGCAGATGTCTTTAATCGGAATTCCGATGGATGGATCATCCCTCAAAAAGACTCGACTGTTAGCTACCACAAGATCTTCTGTCGGTGCTCTTAATACGGTCGAAGCAATTCCCTTTAATTGCTTGATCACATCATCCGCAGCTTCGAGAAGTGCCCTTCCCGCCATAAATGTTCCTCTGCTAGCGACAGTTTTCCAATGCTCTGGTGTTGTTTGCGTATCCACTTCCATCCGAACATGTATCTTATCCACACTCATCTTCAGCCTTTCTGCAAGCATCTGAGCAAGGACAGTCTTCGTTCCGGTTCCAATTTCAATTACACCAGAAAGTAAATTGATACTTCCATCTCGGTTAAATGTTAATATCACTCCTGAAGGAGCATTGGGATCAATCGTCGATGTTTTCCAGCTGCAGCTGACGCCCTTTACTCTCACAAATCGCTCGTTTACATCTTTAACCGTACCTTCATCCCATTTGATTAAATCTCTTACTCTCTCAATACACTGTTGTAAGTTACCGACATTACTTTTATTTAATCGCACCCTTGTCGGGGTGGTGTGTCCAGGTTTAATCACATTTATATACCGAAGTTCAAGCGGATCCATTTTTAATTTTTGTGCAAGTAAATCCAAGGTTCGTTCAATGGCAAAGGAAAGTTCGGAATGGCTAAAGCCTCTAAAGGGTGCTGCATATGGGTGGTTTGTATACATGCAATAGGAATCACACCAGACATTTGGTATGTTATATGGTCCGGTACAATCGGCAGCACCTGCCCTTGTAAGATCTACCGCTTTATCGGAATAGGCTCCTCCATCCCATAAAAAACGTATTTCTGCTGCTCTAATTTTACCGCTGCTGTCTGCTCCAAGCTTAATCCTTGCATCTAAACCAATGTGACAAGGAGAAGTTAAGATATCTTCTTCTCTCGAATTGAAGATCTCTACAGGTTTACCGCCAACAGCTTTTGAGGCTAGATAGGCCAGAACTTCCAGCTGAACGGCAGCTTTCCCCCCATAGGCACCACCTACAAGCGGTGTGTGGACAATAATCTTCCCCATATCCTCACCAAAATAATCAGCAATCAGTCTTTTCACCATAAATGGAGCTTGAGAAGAAGTAGTAATCATAATATTTCCATCAGGCAATATCTCGGCAGTGGCACACCTTGTTTCCATTGCCGCATGGTCAGAAGGAGAAAAAGAATAACTTGCTTCTACCACTGTGTTAGTCTCCGCCCACCCTTTTTCCATATTACCTTTACGAATTTTTATATGGGAAGCAATGTTGGTGTCAGGCACCGGATGCGAGTCATCCTCTTTTTTATATTTACTTAAGTCTTCATGGACTAAGGGGGCTCCTTTTTCAAATGCTTGAGACGGCGAGTTTACGACTGGCAACAATTCGTATTGGACTTTAATCAGGTCAGCAGCCATTTTAGCCTGTGTTGGTGAATCAGCTACAACAAGTGCAACCGTTTCACCATGGTAGCGAACCTTATCATATGCAATAGGGGGCCGGTCCCGGATGGCTTCCCCTGTTAATGGGTATTCCTTTCCAGCAAGGATGGCCCTAACCCCATTAATCTTCCAAGCTTCGGATGTATCAATCTCCACTATCTTCGCGTGGCCATAAGGACTAATGACCATTTTGCCAGATAACATCGGATGGAAATGATAATCATGTGTATATTTTGCCCGCCCTGACACCTTATCAAGAGCCTCTTTGCGAATGACGCTTTTCCCAATAACCTCCAATTCCATCCCTCCCCCCACATATATGTGGATATCTATCCTATTTATATTTATTGGGGGCTATTCCTAGAATGAGTAAATATCCAGTTTGTGTAAAACCTAACATCAATCATATTTAATGTACATTCATCAAATTCAAACAATTTCTTTTTTTATTCTATTGAAATATACTATTAATTGGTATGATGTTACAGATATTGCAAAAAGTATATTAATTCTATTTTTAGTAAAGGAAGACGTCATGAAGAAAAATCGAACATTATTTCTAACAGCGGTTGCCACAGGAACGATGTTAAATCCGCTTAACTCATCTATGATTGCATTAGCATTACACAGCATTCAGAAAGATTTTCACCTTTCCTTTTCAACGGTTTCCTGGCTAATATCCAGTTTCTATTTAGCTAGTGCAGTAGCACAGCCAGTAACGGGAAAGCTCGGTGATATCTTTGGCCGAAAAAAAACCTTCTTAACAGGACTTATTGTAGTTGCCATGTCCGCGCTCGGTGCCCCGCTTGCATCCTCCTTTCTAATGTTACTTGCAATGAGGCTGCTTCAATCAATTGGATCTAGTGCCATTTACCCGTCCGGAATGGCGTTAATTCGCGACCATATTAAAGAAAGGCAAGCTTCAGCCCTTGCCGTTTTATCAATATTTGCCTCTGCGATGGTCGCACTTGGGCCGACGATCGGTGGTTTCTTAATTGTGTTAGGGAATTGGCCAGCTATCTTTTGGGTCAATTTTCCATTTATTCTCCTCAGTTTAATATTAGGTTGGTTTATGTTTCCTAAAGATATGAAACAGGATAAGTCTCATATCAAGAGATTACTTTCTCATCTTGATTTTCTTGGAATAGGTTATTTTGCTGCAGGTATGGTCTTCTTTTTATGGTTCTTGTTATCTTTTGATGCGAATATACATTATCTTTCCGGAATTGTTGGAATCATCTTTTTCGGATTATTTGTTCGGAGAGAATTAAGGGTTACAGAACCATTTATCGACATTCGCATTTTCAGAAAACATCCTAAGCTTTCAATGGTGTATATCCAGTTTATCTTTTTGAATATTTTTTTCTATTGTTTATTTTTCGGTTTGCCTAGTTATTTTCAAGAAGGTTTGGGTTTAAGTGTTGAATTGAGCGGTATGTTAATGTTATTTATGTCCGGTGTTAGCATAATTATTTCATCTGTCACTGGAAAATGGATCGATCGTTCAGGTGTAAACCAGCCGATTATGGTAGGGGCATCTCTATCAATCTTAGGTGCGCTGTCTTTTAGGTTGTTTTTTGTTCAATCCTCTTATCTTGGTATCGGGATTATATTATCAATCATGGGCTTAAGTTATGGTATTGGAAATGTTGTACTTCAAGTAGCGATGGTTAAGGAAAGTCCAAATGCGATCATTGGCACAACCTCCGGCCTATTTCAAACTTGCCGATATTTAGGTTCAATTTTGGCATCAATCATTTTAGGGTTAATTTTTGGAGAACACATAACTGCGGAAAGTATGAAAATCATCGGGGAGGTTTTACTGGTTATTGGAATCATCAGCTTTTTAATGAGCTTATGGTTTTCACGAGAGACGTTGAATTTTAGAAAAATACGGCATGTATAATAGCAAAAATATATGTAAAAAGAAACAGCCTCGTGTCAGAGCTGTTTCTTTTAATTTATTGGCAAAACATAAAATAACACACAAAAAAAGTGGGCTGCACTTGCGGCCAACACAAACACGTGCCAAACCGCGTGGTGATACTTAAACCCTCTCCAAACATAGAATATGGCACCTAGTGTATAAAGGGCACCGCCAATAATTAAATAGGTCATACCCTGTGGAGAGAGATTATTTACTAAAGGTTTCCATGCAAAAACAATTAACCACCCCATGACTACATAGAGAAGCGTAGAGGTAAAAAGGTACTTTTTCACAAAAAAGCATTTAAAGACGGTGCCAGCAATCGCCAGTCCCCAAACAACTCCAAACAGTGTCCAGCCCAGGGCTCCTTTAATTACAATTAATAGAAATGGTGTATAGGTACCGGCAATAAAGAAGTAAATAGAGGAATGATCAAAAATCTCAAAAAGATCCTTTACCTTTCCTTCCGGGAAGCTATGGAGCAATGTTGAAGACATATAAAGAATAAACATTGTTACACCAAAGATTGTAAAACTTACGATATGCCAGACGTTCCCGTACAGGGAAGCATATATAATCAATATAACTAAGGCAGCAATACTAAGCATTACTCCTATTCCGTGTGTGATTGAATTCGCTAGTTCTTCTTTCTTTGAAAAAACATGTGTTGCAGCCATTAGAATTCTCTCCCTACCCCTTAATTAATATTGATGAAAGTAACATGATAATGACAGGAGGACAATGTATATTTGTCATTAAATATAGAAAAAAGTGTAACTCATCCTTGAGTATCAATATCCTTCCTATTATTATCAATTATTTTCTTAATGTTTTCTTTCGGATTCCAGCAATTAAATTTGTAGGTCGTTTTTGTTTCAAAGCCTAAACGACTACAAAAATAGTGCATTCCCTCTGCCCTTTTCTCTGCTTTAAAATGCCTGCATGTCGCGCAACAATGAAAATCTCTCATTTTATCACCTTTTCTTATACTATTAATCTTTCGTTCATAATTTATTAATATTTATCCCTTATCCTATAAATAGGTTCACGGAAGAACCTTAAACCTCCGCCCCCTTAAAATATAGATTAGTTTTGCATACCCAGCCAATAGCTGGGTAATTTTTTTCTTATGGAAAAAGCACGCATTCATTCTTAAATGCGTGCTTTTGTTGCTGTTTAGACTTTCGTTATTGACGGAAAGAAGGGTTCTGATAGTTTTGAAACGGCTGTGCTTGGAAAACAGGGTTCATATACGTTTGGGTTTGAAATCCAACTGATCCCGCTTGTCCAGATAGTTCTCTCTCCATTTGATTACACTGCGCAATTACCTCTTGGCATCTTTGGATTGCTAACTCATGCCCTTGAAGGCTTTGCTGAATGGTTTGAACTGCCATTCTTTCCTTTTGCATCATTTGCTCTAGCATCTGTGTATTTTGTTGTTCATTTTGAAGCATTTGTTGGTATTGATGATTTGCTTGTTGTGTCTGTTGGATTAATTGCTGAGCGAGTTGACGGCATTGATTAATGTGTGTAATCGAATGTTGAATGGTTTGCATGTGTGCGTTACCTCCAATATTTTGGATGTGAAAACCATTTATCGTGGAAAATTAGGATTGAATTTTCAACCCAAGAATAGATTCTACATAAACCATCGATAGCATTCGCAAATATATCTTCCAAATAATAATAAGAATACCTATTTCGTTAAAAAGAAATCATAAGATAAATCGCCGTTCCCCACATAATTAGGGCGGAAATTTTATTTAAAATAAGAATAAATCTCCCTGAAGAATCTATCCTACCTACCAATCTCCCTACGATCGACAGGCCAATGAACCAAAGCCAGGAAACCAAAATACATACCACCATGAAGGTAATTTTGGCTGAGCCCGAATAGGATAAAGAACTAGTACCAATTACTCCAATGGTATCCATGATTGCATGAGGGTTTAATAAAGAAACTGAAGCAGCAAACATAATCTGTTTTCGGGGTGAAAATGTATCACCTGTTATTTTCTCGTCTTTAGGTTTACTTTTCCACGTAGAATACCCCATGTATAGTAAGAAAAGAATTCCCCCAAGCACTAACGTCATTTTAATCCAAGTAATCCCTAAAACAACTGCCGAGACACCAAAAACAGCTAATGAAATAAGTAGTGTATCACAAATGGAAGCCGTCAAAACGACTGGTAGGACATAAATCCAACGCGACTGCATCGCCCCTTGATTAAAAATAAACACATTTTGGACTCCAAGTGGCAGAATGAGCCCAAAAGCTAGAATAAATCCATGTATTGCAGCACTTATCATTTTTTATCTCTCCATATGTATTTTCAAAAGGAAGTATACTTCCTCTAAACCCTGTCAATAACAATACCAATTAAGAAAAAAAATCGGGGTGTTATGTGATGCAGGGTATTTATTTTATCAATGATCGTATCTGTTTGGATGGACTTAACAAGGAAGAAAGTATAGCCATTCAAGAACAATCTTTAAAAAATTTTATCAATGAGCAAAAAATTCAAGTCGTAAAATTCAATCCTTATCAATTGAATGACTATTACACCATTCCACATGCGCTTCTTTACGACTTAAAAAAGGAAAAAGTAAGCATCGATTGTTTTTTATACTATTCCTCCCAGGTGATGGAAGATTTCATTTACAGTTATCCAGCTAAATGGCTTATCTTAAAAAGCTTTTTCAATAAAGTCATCTCAGTTGAAAAACAAAATGATTTAAACATTCGAGAAGTCGTTTAATCCATTGATTTATTTGCTTGTTTTCGATAAATAATTATAAAGTTAATGATAAAAATAATAATCAAATATACTCCATATACTCCAAAAGAATAGAGCTTGTTGTTACTAAATAATGCACCAGCATACGATAATAGAAGAATATTTGGTATTTTCCCAATGAATGATGCCGTAAAAAAAGTTAGCCATTTGACATGACTTAAACCACACACGATATTTACAACCGGTGCCGGTATGATTGGAATTAATCGACAGGTTAAGATTGCCACAAAGGAATTCTTGTTTAAAAACTCATCGTATTCTTGAACCTTCGGATATTTCATTAGTTTTTGCTGAGCATAATCACGAAAACCATACCTAGATAGGAAAAAGAATGCCATTGTTCCTACCATGGCTCCTGTTAAGGATACAATCACCCCTTGAGAAGTTCCAAATACCGCACCAATTGTTCCTGCTAGAACTGGAAATGGAATGACAGGAAAAAAAACACAAATTGCTACTAATAACATACTAATCAAAATAGATAGGGCTCCCCCTTGTTTCAAAAGCTGAAGTAATTCATCTTTTTGAAATAAACCTATTGCTATGATTAACAGTAGAATCCCTATACTTAATACTCTTTTAAACATCCGACAACTCCATTCACTTCATTTTTTGATTAATCCTATCATACTATATTTTTAATTTTGGAAAAATAAAAGAGCCCTTCGTGTTGAAAAGGCCCTCTCCTGCTTATCTATTAAAATGCTGTTCTCGCACCAAGGTATTTTGGTTTCCAATAGGAATTTGTCATATCTGCGATGGATACACCTTTTGAACCCGCTTGAATGAATTGGTTGTTGCCTAAATAAATCCCTACATGGGTAGGACCTGGAGCATATGTTTCAAAGAATACTAAATCTCCGGGTTTTGGGGTGCTGACAGACTTCATTCCTGACCATTGAGTGGCCGCTGTCCGAGGAATTGATACTCCTACCTTATTAAACACGTAACTCGTTAATCCACTGCAATCAAAACCAGCAGGTGTATTTCCGCCCCATAAATACGGTGTCCCAATGTATTTTTTGGCTTCATCCATTACCATTTGCGCCTTTGATACCGTTGGAGCAGGCACTGGTGTTGAAATCCCACTTGTAGTAAGTTTCAAGACTTGTCCAACATAAATCGTATCAGTTGTAAGATTATTCAGTGATTTAAGCTGAGCAACGGATAATTTATTACGAGAAGCGATTAGGTATAATGTATCCCCTTTTTGAACGGTATAGGATATCGTTGCCGTTTCATGGCTGTGTGGTGCTAATAAGGTCAGCTTTTGATTTACATTAAGAGAATCAGATGTTAGGTGATTCCAAATTTTCAAATCTGCTACAGTGACCTTATTAGCTTGTGAAATTTTCCAAAGTGTGTCTCCTGACTGTACGGTATAAATGTTTTCGTGTGCACTTGCCGCTCCAGCATATGTAGAAAACAGGATCCCCGCCGTTGCTGCGATAGATAATAGATGTTTTTTCATCGTTGAACCCCTTCATTTCGTTTTTGTAATACCATCATAAACGAATTTTAAGGGTTGTTTGAATCCCCAAAGATATGGCTTACTTGGTAAAAAATAATAGTATTGGAAAAGAAGACCTTTAATATTACAAACAGACTGCTCCTCAATCCTATTTATGTAACGATTTGCATAAGAATTTTATTTTTAATAATATTTTTGTAACATAAATGTAATAGAAAAGATGATTAAGGGATTAATAGAATTCTGATTATTCATACGAGTAATGTAGAAATATTGTAACAAACCTACCATGCACTCTAGTCTGTTAAACCTATAATAAACCTATAGAAACAATCTTTATAGTTTTATAAATCATAATGATTTGGGTGATGATGATGCAAGGATTAGGGAAAGGACATCCTCATGCTATGGGGCATCCTCATGGAATGCGAAATGTAATTGATTATGACAAGAATCCATTTATTGTTATTTGGGAAGTCACAAGAGCTTGTCAACTTAAGTGTGTTCATTGCCGTGCTGATGCGCAGCTTACTCCAGACCCACGCGAACTAACACATGATGAAGGAATTAATTTAATCGATCAAATCTATGAAATGGACAATCCAATGCTCGTATTTACAGGCGGGGATTGTATGATGAGAGAAGACCTTTATGCGCTTGCTGATTATGCGATCAAAAAAGGCATGCGTGTTTCGATGACACCAAGTGCTACTGCTAATGTTACCAAAGAAAAAATGAAAATGTTCAAGGATGTCGGACTTTCTCGCTGGGGCTTTAGCTTAGATGGTCCAACCCCAGGAATACATGACCACTTCCGTGGGACTCCAGGGTCATTTGATCTAACCGTTGAAAAAATTAAGTACTTAAACGAATTAGATATGCCGCTGCAAATCAATACCGTCATTTCTCGTTATAATTATGATTCGCTTGAACAGATGGCTAAGCTTGTCGGCGAACTTGGCGCAGTCATGTGGTATATCTTTTTGCTAGTTCCTACAGGCAGAGGACAAATGGACGCTTGTATCTCTCCTGCTGAACATGAAAAAGTGTTCCGTTGGTTATATGAATTGAGCAAAACGGCTCCCTATGATATCAAAACAACGGCAGCCCAGCATTACCGTAGAGTTGTATTGCAACAAAAAACACGAGAACAATTGATTGAAAAAGGCGAAATTCATTACGAAGATTCCATAACAACTGATTTTGCTTCTATGCATGATGGTTTAAAGCGTGCACCTAAAGGTGTAAATGATGGCAACGGCTTTGCATTTGTCTCTCATATTGGTGATGTCATGCCAAGTGGATTACTTCCAATCGTTGGTGGAAACATCCGTGATACCCCGCTCGCTGAAATTTACCGAGAGGCCAAAGTATTTAAAGAACTACGCAAGCCAGATCACTACAAAGGAAAATGCGGCATCTGTGAATATAACAAAATGTGCGGCGGCTCTCGTTCGCGTACCTATGCAGTTACTGGGGACTATATGGAAAGTGAACCCTTCTGTGTTTACATACCACAAGCGATGAGGAATAAAGAAACTTCACCTAGTGTGTAATATTTAAAGATAAAATTAAGAGGTATTCTACTTTTAGAATGCTTCTTTTTTATTCATTTGCCCCTTATCTACAATGTATATTTTTTTACCTCTTAACAACTTCTTTCTTAATATACTCCTCATTAGAAGGTATTTTTCTCCTAAATTATACCATCCTATAAAAGAGGATGGTCAATCAAGATAAGGAGTTATTATGATTAAGACAATTGCTGTAAATAAAAATTATGAATTGGTTAACGATATCGCAATCGATGATTTGCTTAAAGGGGAATATAAATGGTATTGGGTTGATTTTCATCTGCCAACTGATGAGGAAATCGAATATCTACGAGATCCTTTTCATTTCCATCCATTGGCGATCGAAGATTGTATTAATCATTTACAAAGACCTAAGTTGGATTATTACGAGGACCACACTTTTTTTATTACACAATCCCTAAATCACCAAACACTTAAAAGAGACGAGATTGATTTTTTCTTAGGTGAAAACTTTATCGTTTCCTTTCACCTTAGCCCTTCAACTGAAATTGAGGCGGTATGGAAACGATTTACTGAGTCCACTAACATTGAAAAGTGGGAGCCAACACATGTACTATACCTTGTACTTGATAAAATGGTTGATAGTTATTTCCCACAAGTCTTTAAAATCGAAGAACGATTAACTGAGATTGACGAGAATCCTAGAGGAAGATCCATGGAGGCATTGCTGGAGGATTTATTTGATACAAGGCACCATCTACTATCATTGAGGCACACCATTTCACCGATGCGCGATCTTATATACAGAGTCCTAAATTCACAGCGACTTACATTCATCCATGGAAAAAGGGAATACTATTCTGATATTCATGACCATTTACTGAAGTTAACAGAAATGATTGAGGCAAACCGTGAACTTACCACAGATATCCGTGACAGCTATATTTCACTTAACTCACATCAAACCAATCATGTCATGAAGGTTTTAACCGTGATCACCACGATTTTCATGCCCCTCACTTTCATCGCTGGATTGTACGGAATGAATTTTCGCTATATGCCTGGGCTATCGTCGAAATTTGGTTTTATTTCTACGCTGATTCTAATGATTTTAGTTGCGATGGGCATGTCTCTTTGGTTTAAGAAAAAAGGATGGTTTAAATAATAAAAGCAAATGCATCTGATCAGGTGCGACAGGCATGAAATAAGGACTAGCTCCTGCCGCTAGTCCTTTCTTTTCCCAAGTCGCTGTTTATTTCCACTCTTCATAGTCAACAATACCACCTGTTAAATCAATCGTATTCCGCTCGCCTTTATAATAGGTTTTTCCATCTTTTTCGAAAAGTAAATTTTCATAGGTATATACCTTTTGCCCATTTGGCAGATGAATTACCACCTTTGGTCCTGGGTTTTCAATCGGAGCTTCAATTTTAATTGTGTTTTGATAATAGTGCCGAAATACAAAGAATCCGACAGTTACTACAAAGCACATGATTATTAAAATAAATAAACTTTTTATGAAGGAATGTTTCGGTTTGGGATGGTATAGTTCAGTTCTGGTCAATTTTTTATCCTCCAATTGTGTCTGACGCAATATAATTTTGTCCAAATAGTTCGAATACTTCATTAATGCCCAAACCAAATTTTTTTAATCCATTTGAAAAAAATTAACACTTGGTAAGTTATGCATTGTCATTGTAATAGTTAACCACAATTGCGAATAAACACATGAAAGTCATAATTATGTATAATAGTATGTAAGAGTATTTAGAAAGGAGCAGTTGCTGTGGTAAACACAAATACCAAAGAAACAATGAAATTAATAGCTGATTTAGTAACCATTCCAAGTCCATCCGGCAATACGAATGAAGTGATTACCTATGTTGAAAAATTCCTAGCTGAATTACAAATTCAAACCTATCGAAACCGTAAAGGAGGGCTAATCGCAACAATTGCAGGAAAGGATTCAAGTAAACATCGGATGCTGACAGCACATGTGGATACACTTGGGGCAATGGTAAAAGAAGTGAAATCTAATGGACGCTTAAAGATCGATCTAATTGGCGGGTTTAAGTACAACTCCATTGAAGGCGAATATTGTCAAATTGAAACAAACAGCGGAAAAAGAATTACGGGCACCATATTAATGCACCAAACTTCTGTCCATGTCTATAAAGATGCAGGAAAAGCGGAGCGCAATCAGGACAATATTGAGATAAGAATTGATGAAAAGGTACATAATGCTGAAGAAGTTCGTGCACTTGGAATTGAAGTGGGTGATTTTGTTTCATTTGACCCCCGCGTAGAAATCACACCAAGTGGTTATATAAAATCGCGTCATTTGGATGATAAAGCAAGTGTGGGAATTCTTCTACAATTAATAAAACAAATTAAGTCGGAAAATATTCCCCTGCCCCATACAACGCATTTCTTAATTTCCAATAATGAAGAAATCGGATACGGTGGAAACTCAAATATTACTCCCGAAACTGTCGAATATTTAGCAGTAGATATGGGGGCAATGGGCGACGGACAATCAACTGATGAATATACTGTTTCCATCTGTGTGAAGGATGCAAGTGGACCGTATCATTTTGAATTGAGAAAGAACTTAGTGCGACTTGCGGAAGAGAATAACATCGATTATAAATTAGATATATATCCTTTCTACGGTTCAGATGCGTCAGCTGCAATCCGCTCAGGTCATGATATCGTCCATGGCTTAATCGGTCCTGGTATCGATTCATCCCATGCATTCGAGCGAACACATGAAACTTCCATTGAAAATACTGCAAAACTACTGTATCATTACGTGCAGGCGGATTTAATCCAGTAGGAGATGAAAATATGTTTTCAAATATTGGTGTACCAGGATTAATTTTGATTTTAATCGTAGCTTTAGTCATCTTTGGTCCAAACAAACTCCCTGAAATTGGCCGTGCCTTTGGCCGTTCGATTCGTGAATTTAAAAAAGCCACTGATGGAATTGCGGAAGATATAAGGGAAGAAATAAAAGAAGATATCAAAGAAACACAACAAGGTACAATTAATTTAAAGAAGTAATTCTCAACTCCAATAAACATCCCCTTCAATCACTTGAAGGGGATGTTTTCTGGATACTATTTTCTCGTAAACGATTGAACTTGATTCATTAATTTTTTCCGGGATTTTGGATTACGGAGTAAATATGCCGCACCTAGAGCAACAGTTGTCATCATTAGATTTTTTCTCTTCATTTTGAAGCCTCCTCTATGTTTGTCACTCTTAAATGTTCCCTTAATCACGTCCTTTTAACATGTAATTATTTACTATTAGAAAATAAAAAAACTAATTCTCCTGTTTGAATTAGTTTTTTTGGCTAAACTTATTATTTTTTAAGTAATTCCTTAATTTTTTGATTATGTTGTTTACTTTGTTCTAACAATTGGTTTAATAGTAATGTTGCTTGTTTGTTATCCTTCTTTTCAACTGACATCTTTAGTTCATGGAATGTTTTCCAATGGGACATTTCTTTTCCACCGTGTGCTTGTTTGAAAAACTCTTCTTTTGTTATCTTTCCAGCATCCAATTGTTTTTTTAATTCTACAATTTTTGCCATTTTTTCCTTTTTCCATTTTTCACGTTTAGCAGCATTTTCAGGACTCATCCATTTGTTCATTAGGGTTTTCTTCTCGGCCAGGACTGTCGTCCATTCTGCTTTTTTCTCTGGTGTATACTGATCTACCCAGGAAAGAAGCATTTTCTGTCTTTCTTCCATCTTTGCTTGCCAATCTTTATGCATCATGTTGCGATGCCCTTTTTCTTCACAATTACAAGGGGCTTTTTCCCTCTGTTCACCATTGGAGGTATCTGGTGTGGCTGGGGCGGCGGCGGCCATTCCAGGCACTGACATTAATATGCCTAATGATAAAAGTAACAATTTAAACTTCATAAGTATCTCCTTCCACAAACGTATTTAGTAAATTTCATCTCTGGTACGATATTATCATTCCCAGTAATTGAAAAAAAATTTACCAATTTGACAAATTTTTAGTAAAAATACTCTTGTGGAATTATTTGAAGTGGAGTATTCTATGAATAGAAGATATGTGAAGCATTTCACAATACAAAAGATTTCTCATTCTAATATGGCCTTCAATCCCCCAATTAAAGGCAAATCCCCATTCCAATAGGAATGGGGCTGTTTTTTATTTATTAAAGGCATTTTCCTATTCCCATTCTAAAATCTCAAGACGATTGCCGAAGGGGTCATGGAGGTGAATTCTATTTGCTCCTGGAAGAAGTTCATCTTCTGTAAATGCCACTCTCTTTTCACGTAGATGAACTTTTAATTCTTCGATCTTCTCAACAACTAAGGCAGGATGTGCTTTTTTTGCTGGTGAAAACGGTTCTTCTACACCGATGTGAAGTTGAAAGGTCCCAAATTCGAACCAAACACCGCCTCGTTTCTTTAATTCTGCAGGTTTCTCTACTTCGATTAATCCGAGGATTCCACCAAAAAATTCCCTCGCGGCTTCTTCACATCCCTTAGGGGCAGCAAGTTGGATATGATCGATCTTTTTTATAGCAAATGACATAAACACTCCTCCATTTGTCAATTCTCCTCTCTTATATTTTAATAATTTTATAATTTTCTTTCAAGTTCAAAATTTCTTTGGTTTAATATACATCTCTTTTAGTAAAGACAAAGAATGAAACAAAGATGGCTCCTGCCCACCAAACGAAGAGTACTAGTATTGAGAATGAAAGGTTCATTCCTTCGATCGGTGGTGCTGTTCCTTTCATATAATCAGTTAACCGCAAATTGACCATAAAAAGGTACTTGGCGGATTCCCATGAGGATACCATGTTTGTTAAAATGGCTCCTGAGATTAATGAGGCAAGCATTACACCCATACCAGCTGCTGTACTTCGAATCAATACTGACAGCATAAAGGAAAGGGTACCAACAACAATGGATACAAACCAGACTAGTCCAAAGTCCATTAACAAAAATTTCCACTGACCCATCAACTTGACTTCAGACGTATTTAATCCAGTCTCAGTCACATTAAATCCTGTCAATATTGGGGCACCCCACCCCTTGTAACCAAAGACCAGACCGGAAATTAAATAGGAAAGAACCCCTGCAATCGCAATGATTAAGGAAATCGCTAAACACAGGGTAAAATATTTACTCAAAAGCACCTTCCACCTCTTGACAGGCCTGGTCAACAGCAGCTTGATCGATCCTAAGCTATGTTCAGAAGAGACCAGATCACTGGCAATCACCATAACCATTAAGGGAATAAACAGATCAATCGAGTTTTCTAGAAAAATTCTCATAAACGTTGGGGCACCCGGCTCAGATGGATTGATATCATGATCGAGATAATATTGTTGCTGCTGGAGAGAGATTTGCAGCTGTTTTTTCCATTCATCTGTTATTCGACTGCTGCTTAAACGATTCGTCGTATCAACAATCTGCTGTTGTAATATTGTTCGCCAATCACTGGTTCCTAGTTTTTCACGTTGTGTTTGTACTTGTTTAAATTGTGCATATGTAAATAGCATGACAAGAACGCCAATAATGATAGCAATAACAATGAGCCGTTTCTTAGCAATCAGTTTCATCATTTCATTCTGAATTAACTTATTCAATCATGTCACCCCCGGTTAGCTCGAGGAATAAATCTTCCAGGACTGGCATTTTTCGATTCATTTCCATCACGGAAACACCGGCTTCAACCAATTGCTTATTCCATAGAGGAATCTTTTTTTCATTAAATTCCGTCAAAATAGTACCTTCATCTGTTTCTTCAATGTTTGTTAGAGAACGTAATACTTCCCTTCCTCGATCAAGTGGTTGTATATGCCAAACCACTCGTTCTCGATTGGAAAGCAATTGTTGGACCGTATCGGTTCGGATGATTGTCCCTTTGGATATGATCGCGACTCGATCACATAAAAGCTGGATCTCACTTAAAAGATGGCTTGAAACTAGAACACTTAAACCTTCTTCCTCTGCAAGATAACGAATAAATTGGCGCATTTCCCGAATCCCTGCCGGATCCAAGCCGTTTGTTGGCTCATCAAGGATTAACACTTTTGGGTTTCCCAATAATGCTTGAGCAATCCCAAGACGCTGTCTCATCCCTAAGGAATAAGTTTTTACCTTATCATGAATTCTTTCTGTTAGACCGACAAGTTCAGTCACTTCTTTAATCCGTTCTTCACCGATTCCTTCGATCATTCTGGCAAAATGAAGAAGGTTATTATAGCCTGACAAATAGGGATATAATTCTGGATTTTCCACAATACAGCCTAGGTTTGTCATTGCTTTTTGGAAATTTCCCTCAATATTAGAACCACAAATAAGAATACTGCCTGATGTTGGTTTGATTAATCCGACAAGCATGCGGATAGTAGTTGTCTTACCTGCTCCATTTGGTCCTAAAAATCCAAATACCTCTCCTTCACAAAGATCAAAAGTAAGTCCCTTAATAATTTCTTTTTTTCCAATCACTTTTTTTAAATCTTTAACGGATAATGTAATTTTTTTCTCCATCGATTTCCCCTCCTTACCAGGTGAGCAGTGAGGCAACTCGTTCGGCAATTAAACGATACCCTTTTGAGTTTGGATGAAACTTATCTGAATATAGATAATCATTTACCTTTAACTCAAACAAGTCGAAGGTTGGAACAAATACAATTTTCGGAAAAGAAGCACTAACTTCAGCACTGTCATAATTCCAATGGCGTACCACCTTTGACATTTCTTTTCCTTGATCTAAATCAATAAACGGATTATACAATCCAATGAAAAACACATTGGCATTTGGATTGTTATTGCGTATTTGTTTTAAAACAAATTTTAAATTGTCCAAGTACTTCTTTTCAATGGAAGCAATATCTTCTGTTTCAAAGTCCATTAATGCTTGGCCCCCTCGGAACAAGTCGTTCCCGCCAATCGTGACCAGCACCATATCAGCTTTCCCGATTTGGCGGCCTACTTCGGTTTCTTGGACTTGTTTCCTTAGTGAATCAGACCTTTGTCCATTAATGCCGAGATTGGTAAGTTGAACGGGACGTTTTGTTTTTTCCTTGATTTCATCTGCCAAAACACCGACATACCCCTTTCCAGTCTCATCTCCCGTTCCTCGAGTTAAGGAGTCACCTAGGGCCACGATGTTTAATTCTTTTTTATTTTCTACCCTGGAAACACGCTTTACTTCCGGAACCTTCTCCGGTTTTCCCGCATAATACTCGCCTACTGCCCAGCCAAGCCCGACCAGCCAGAGGAGGCAAAACAACACAGCTATGCCTGTAATCGAACGAATGACATTCTTATTCAATGCAAATAACATCCTTTCTGGCCATTTCTTTCTTTCATTTAATCATAGTTGCGATATGAATCAAACTTTCAATACTTGTAATTACTGAAAAATTCCATGGTGGCGTTGATCATTATCATTAATCATTACTTACACAATAAAAATAAAGGAACCTCAAAGAGAATTCCTTTGTTTTGTTCATTTATTTGGTTCCTGTTTCCATAACAACATTCCTAATTTTCTTAAACAAATATATGGCGCCAATTAGAATAAAAAGGACGATAATTGTTAGAAACACGTATTTCTTAATGGCTTCAAAAAATATATCCCATTGTGGTCCAAGGCTTTTTCCAATAAAAATAAAACTCGAAACCCAAAGGGTCGATCCAATTCCCGTATATAAAGTATAAACCTTAATTGGAACACGAGTAATCCCAGAAAAGTAACCAATGAAATGTCTAAATACGGGGATGAATAATGATATGAGTAACAGTTTATTTCCATATTTTCTTATCCAATTTGAAATGGCCTCTAAACGCTCTGACTCTATATGAATCCGTTTGCCATGCTTTTCAAAAAATTGCATACCGAGTTTAAATCCCACCCAATAGGAGAGCAGCATACCTAAGGTACATCCTAATGCTGAGGAGAGAATACTACCGAACCAATTGAGTTGATCAAGAAAGGATAGAAAACCTGCATATGCCAGCACTGCTTCCATCGGGATTGGAAGCGCCAATATTCCTAGCGCAATCGAAAGAAAAAGAACAAGATATCCATACTCGTTCATAATTGTGGTTAAATATTGCAATGATGGAAAGCTCCTTTCTCTTTTTGGATTTATATCAATTAATTTTCATTAATCAATATTGGTATTTTATCCATTCTTCTCTAATATAGTATCGCTTTCCATCAATTTATTGGTATTTTAAAAATAGTGTTTGCAAAAGCATTAAAAAAGCCGATTTCCAGCAGAAATCGGCTTTTTTACTATTCTTCTAGATTCCCCATTGGTCCAAAAAATTCAAAGTGAATTCGATCTTCAGTTACACCAATTTCCTTTAATGATCGATTAATTGCTTTCATAAATGGTACCGGTCCACAGAAATAAAAATCCGCATCCTTTGAATTGACTTTTTCTTGCAGCCAATCGCGAGTTACATATCCTTCCACATCAAATCGATTATTTTTGCGGTCTTCTTCAGTTGGTGAATCATAGAAGAAATATGAATTGACATTGTCTAATTTCGATAATTCCTCTACTTCAGCTCTTAAAGCATGGACATTTCCATTGGCAGCGGCATGAACAAAAGTGACTTTCCGTTCTGGCTGAACCTCTACAACTGTCTTTAACATACTCATCATTGGTGTTAAACCAACCCCCCCACTAAGTAACACGACAGGAGTATTTTTTTCAGTATTTAAAACAAAGTCGCCTGCTGGAGCACTAACTTTTAAAATATCACCTTGATTCACACCATCATGTAAATAGTTTGACACCATACCATCTGGATTTTCAGTTCCCGCCTCACGTTTCACGCTGATTCTGTAATAACCCTTACCCGGAGCATCTGATAGGCTGTATTGACGAATATGAGTAAATTTTTCACCAGCTATTTCTAATTTGATACTAATATATTGTCCAGGGGTAAAATCTGCAATTGCCTTATGATCTTCAGGTGTTAAGTAAAACGAGGTAATCACTTCACTTTCCACTACCTTTCGATCAACAATGAAATTGCGGAATCCACTCCAGCCTCCTTGTTTATTTACTGTTTCATCATATAATTCTGCCTCAACACTAATAAAAACATCGGCAATGACATTATATGCTGCCGCCCATGCATCAATAATTTCATCTGTTGCTGCATCACCTAGTACATCCTTAATGGCTAGTAAAAGATGTTTGCCAACAATCGGATAATGCTCTGGCAAAATTCCAAGACTTCTATGCTTTTCCGCTATTTGTTTAACAACCGGAAGAATTGCCTCCAGATTATCAATATACATGGCAGCGGCATAGACCGTTCCAGCCAATGCCTTTTGTTGTCTACCTTGTTTTTGATTGGCATGATTAAAGATATTTAATAATTCAGGATGGTTAGCAAACATCAATTGGTAAAACCGAGTGGTAATGGCTTCACCATGTTTTTCTAATACAGGTACAGTAGATTTAATAATTCCAATTGTTTTTTGATCTAACATGAATAACACTCCCTATGTAATTTTGTAATTACTATTCTCATAGTGATTATATGAAATTTCATACGCGTATTAAGTGATTCAAATCACACATAGCTATTTTTGAATAATTCGAACTAGGTACATTAGTCACAAAATGTTCACTTTTGAATATGACAAATATAACTTGTCGTAAAATATGTATTCTTGTAATGTTGATTCTAGTTATCATAATATATCAAAAATACACAAACTTTCTGCCGCACTTTTGCGGTTTAGATACTTAAGTTAGGGATATTTACCCGAGGAAGAGGATTAAGATGAACAAAGCAAAAATTGCGTGGATCACTGACACCACGGCTTCTCTCAGCAAAGAATTTATTGAGCAAAATAATATTCATGTGGTTCCACTAAATATTGTCATTAACCAAGAGTCCTACAAGGAAACAATAGATATCACTCAAAAAGAGTTTTACGAGCGAATGAAAAAGGAAGACTCGAAATTTCAAACCTCTCAGCCAGGACTTGGTGATTTTGTGGAACTTTATACAAAGTTAAAGGAAAACTATGATTTTGGAATCGCTATCCATGCCTCCAGCTTACTATCCGGAACATTTCAAACCTCTGTGATGGCAGCGGAAATGGCTGATTTTAAATTGGTACCTATCGATTCCATGACCGGCTCCTACCCACTCTCATTTTTAATAAAAAAAGGGATTGAACTAGTAGAACAAGGCTATGAAATCAGTGAAGTGGAGGCCAAACTTAATGGATTACGCGAGCACACTCGTTTATATTTAGTCCCATCAAATTTGGACCAACTCAAAAAAAGCGGCAGAGTATCCGGAGGCCAAGCCATCCTAGCCTCCCTATTTAATATCAAGCCTATTTTAGCAATTGAAGATGGAGGCGCTAAGATAAAAGATAAAGTTAGAACGGAAAAAAAATCCATTGCATGGTTAATTAATAATTTAAAAACCGATTTGGAAACAAAAACTGTTAGGAAAGCAGCTATTGTCCATGCTAACGATATCGAACGGGCAACTGCGTTAGAGAAATTAGTCAACGAAACATTTCCGGAAATTGAAACGGAAATAATGATGCTAATTACTGTTGCCGGAGTGCATACGGGGGTTGGAACTCTAGGACTTTCGTGGGTTTGCGAATAATCGAAAAAGGACTGATGAATTCAGTCCTTTTTTCTATTATTCGGTTGCAAGAGATTCTACATGTTGTAACGTTAGAAGTTATTTGTGCCCGTTACATCGAAAAAGAGATGATTACGGGAACAATTGGACTCAAGTCGTTCCCCTCCCATTATTAAATGTGTAGGCACTAAATGCAATTAATTCTTCTATTATTATACTCTATTTCAAAAATATGTTAGAGTTTTCCTCCACTTTAATCTATTATTTATATAAGAAGTTTAAAAATAACATGAAATGGGTTTGAAATGATGAAAAATATGAAAAGAGTGTTTGTATTGTTAGGTGTTCTTGTTACTTTAGGTTTGATTTATATTGGATTTTTACAATTTAAAATTAGTCAATATAGTCATAAAGACGTTCCTAAAAATGCAGACTATTTGATTGTTCTCGGGGCAAGGGTGAAGGGCACCGTCCCTTCCCTTGCATTTGCGAGTAGAATTAATGCGGCAGCAGATTATTTAAAGAAAAATAAAAATACAATTGTCATCGCATCTGGTGGAAAGGGACCTAGTGAAGATATCTCTGAAGCGGAATCGATTAGAAGAGAACTGGTCGAGCAGGGCATAAGCGATGCTCGGATTATTTTAGAGGATCAATCGACTGATACGTATGAAAATATTAACTTTTCTAAAAGGCTTATTCCTAAGGGTGAAAGGCTTGGTCTGGTGGTGACAAATAATTTTCATATCTACCGTGCCGTTTCCATTGCTCGAGACTACGGACTAGAGGTGCAGGGACTTCCAGCAGAAACTCCATGGATTGCCGTGCCAAAATCCTATTCACGTGAATATTTAGCCATTACAAAATTTTATTTAAAGAGATATATCCTTGACTAATTTTATAAACAAAAGAGTACTGTGATTCAGTACTCTTTTGTTATTAATCTTTGGTTGTTTTTGCATAAATACATGTATCTCGTAATCCTTTACCATCAGCAGAAAGTCCATCATTTAGTAAAATCCCCTCTAAGTTAAATCCTAGGTGTTCAGGAATGGCCCTGCTCTTGATATTTTGGGAGTCGCAGCGGATTTCCACCCGATTTGCTTTAAGTTCGGTAAAGGCAAATTTAGTAATTGCCTCGGTTGCTTCGGTAATATACCCTTTCCCGCTATAGCGAGAATCAATCCAGTAGCCAATCTCAAACTTTGGTATACTCCAGTTGATTCTGTGCAAACCTGATGAACCTATGAATTCCCCTGTTTCCCGATTAAAAATATGTAACCTCAAATCCTCACGGGTTAGAAACTTGGCATGTGCATCACGAATATTAATTTCAACATCGTCCTCTGTTTGCTCTTGATAGGCCCAAGGCATCCAGTCTTTTAGTTCGGTTAAGGATGCCTGCATGGCTTGGTAAACAGCTTTACCATCTCCGGGTAAAGGATTGCGTATTAGTAATCTCTCTGTGTAAAACTCTTCTGAAAAATCTAATAGTATTGGTTTCATAATTTTGCCCTCCTTGTGAATTTAAAATATTCGTTGCTGATTTTGTAATTCCTTTTTCAAAAAAAATGACCTTGGAATGGATTCGCTGATTGGATGAGAAAAATCGCTGATTAATTAGGAAGATTCGCTGATAGGAAAATCCGCTGATTAACAGCAGAAAAAAATTCGCTCATTTAACTGTGAAATTCGCTCATAAGACCATCATATTCGCTCATCGAATTGAAAAATTCGCTCATCGATTCTAAAAATTCACTCATTACCCAAATATCGCCTCAATACGGCACTAAAAAAGACTCTTCCCATACAAGGAAGAGCCCAAAATTGCTGTTTTTAGTATGCTTTTGCCCAATAAACCATCTTGTCAGCATCTTTTCCACAGCAGACACATTTTTCCGATACTTGTTCTTGCTCAAATGGAATACATCTTGATGTTGCTCCAGTATCTTCTTTGATTTTTTCCTCGCAGGCTAATTCGCCGCACCACATCGCCTTAATGAAACCAGGTTTAGCTTCAAGTGACTCTTTTAATTCACCTAGTGTTAAAGCAACTGAGGTTCTTTCTTCACGGTGATTTAGAGCCTTATTATAAAGATTTGTTTGGATTTCATCTAATAACTCAACAAGCTTTGCTTCTAATTGATCTAGTGGCACGAACACTTTTTCTAAAGTATCGCGTCTTACTAAAACCACTTGCTTGTTTTCGATATCTTTAGGTCCAACTTCTAGGCGGACTGGAATACCCTTCATCTCATATTCATTGAACTTCCAACCTGGTTTTTTATCGCTGGCATCAATATCAACACGAGCAACTTTACCAAGGGACGTTTTCAAATCATAAGCAAAATCAAGGACGCCTTCTTTATGCTGCGCAATCGGCACAATCATCACTTGAGTTGGCGCTGCTTTTGGTGGAATTACGAGACCACGGTCGTCGCCGTGAACCATGATTAGAGCACCGATAATTCTTGTTGTAAAGCCCCATGACGTTTGATGCACGTACTGAAGCTTTCCTTCTTTGTCCGTGTACTGAATGTTAAAAGCCTCTGCAAATCCTGTACCAAAGTGGTGAGAAGTACCTGACTGTAATGCTTTTCCATCGTGCATTAAGCTTTCAATGGTAAAAGTCGCTTTTGCACCGGCAAACTTTTCTTTTTCTGTTTTTTGTCCTTTTACAACCGGAATTGCAAGGATTTCTTCACAAACAGCGGCATATACATTTAGCATTTTAATGGTTTCTTCCATTGCATCTTCGTCTGTCGCATGGGCAGTATGACCTTCCTGCCATAAAAACTCTAATGTCCGTAGGAACGGACGAGTGGTTTTTTCCCAACGTACAACGTTTGCCCATTGGTTATAGAGCTTAGGCAGATCCCGGTAAGAATGAATAATGTTGCTATAATGCTCACAGAAAAGAACTTCAGATGTTGGTCGCACAACCAATCGTTCTGCTAATGGTTCAGACCCGCCATGTGTAACCCATGCCACTTCAGGTGCAAAACCTTCGACATGATCTTTTTCTTTTTGAAGCAAGCTTTCAGGAATGAACAATGGCATATAAACATTCTCATGCCCTGTTTCCTTTATTCGTCGATCCAGCTCATTTTTTATATTATCCCATAAAGCATAGCCATACGGGCGGATAATCATTGAACCACGCACACTTGAATAATCAATTAAATCAGCCTTAGTGACGACATCTGTATACCACTGGGCGAAATCATCGTCCATTGCCGTAACATCTTTTACAAATTCTTTTGCCATGTTTGACACCTCATTATTTTTTTAAAATAAAGATATGGGCGTATCCGCTTTTCTGCACAAAAAGACCTTGATCCTAAAAAGGGACCAAGGCCTGGCGGTACCACCCTAAATTCATAAAGCAAAATTGCTCTATACACTTTCCTTGATAACGGACATGATCCGCATGTATCTTTAAATTCGATACAGAACTCGGGTGGCAGGTTCAAATGACCGTCTTAAGAAACCTCACACCAATGGTTTCCTCTCTTGGTAAGACCATTTCACTTTACTAATCCCCGTCATAGTTTCAATAGTATTTTTGAAAATTATATATTTCAAAATGAAAAAAGTCAATTTTTTTATGGAATATTTTTCTGATGTCAACAAATTACCTTCTCATTGACTTTAAACATGTGTATAAATCGGTTAAAATGCTAGTAATTATAAAAAATGGGGTGGTGGTTTCCATGGATAAAGAAAAAGATGATCTCCGACAAGAGGAAGAAGAGAAAGAATTTTTGCTAGAATATATCAGGATGCAAAATGAGGCAATGAAACGGATTTATAAAAATACCCTTGATAAAGAAAAAAAGGAATAAATACATCTCCCAAAAACTACACATGACTTATCTTCCCTCAACAATATTCATAAAACGTTCATATTAATCACTGAATATACAAATTTAAACGGTTTATTTGCATTTATAATACTCTTATGTTGTTAATCAATCACACGTAAGAGGAGACCAAAAATGAATATATATACGATCATTACGGCAATTATAGTTTCCACTGGAACCGGATATTCCATCTATTCTGTCTACCGCCATAAAAATAAACTAGCTACTACCTCTGGAACAATGATTAGTATGGTTATTGCAGTGATTACCGGTTTACTGACCGGCAGTATCATTGGCATCATTTCAGGTGAGATTTTTCTAGTAGTCGGAGTCAGTATGATTATCGGATTTGTCATTGGCTTCTTAGCAGGCCACCCAATCGGGATTTTAGCTATCTTAATGGGCTCTATTTCTGGTCTAATAGGCGGAATTATCGGCGCCATCCTTGGTGCATTTATTCAATTTATTAATCCAACAATTCTATTAGGAATCTTGTTGGGATTCTATATCCTGATTATTGGATTCGTGATTATGTATATTTTCGTTGAATCCAATAATAAATTATCCCTTGATACACAGGAACTTTCGCCATTTGCGATTATCGCTGGAGGAATTGTGCTGGTATCGTTATTTCTGTTTATGTATAGCAGTGATTTGGTAGAAATTCCGGGTCAAAGTAAATCAAACCAAACAGAAACTGCCCAAGCCGCTGAAAGTCAAGAAGTTCCCAAAACGGAAGTGGATGTAACAAAGGAAAGCAAGCCGCTTGTTAAGATGGAGGTCACCACCCAGGGGTATACCCCAAATGTCATTCGTGTCAAAAAAGGTGTTCCGGTTGAACTAGATATAAACAACCCGCTTGATAGTACGAATTGTATCTCCACCTTTATGATTCCTGAATTTAATATTAACAATGTCAACTTAAAAACGGGTACTACAAAACTAACCTTTACTCCTGATCATTCAGGCACATACACCTTTAGCTGTGGAATGCAAATGTTTAAAGGGACAATTATTGTAGAATAGACTGGACAAAAAGCACACGAATTTCTATCGTGTGCTTTTACATTATTAATCTATTCAAATAAGCTTTCTGCCTGCCGCTTCTTTCGCTTATTTTCTGCAGCGATAACTTTCATAGAAAGATAGATTCCTGTCCCTGTTAGAATCATTAAGGCAACGGCGGTTAAATCTATTAACCATTTCACATTTGTATTGCCAATTCTACCTTCATGAAGGCCCCGGATGATTGACATAATCGACCCTTGCCCCGGCCTTTGTCCACGAATTCCCTCCGGCAGGTTTCCATTTTCCCTAAAGTCGCGTTGCCCTTGGAACTGACCGTTTCCATTCTGACCATTAGCTTGTCCTTGAAATGGGCCGCCGCCCTGAGGTCCTGAATTTTGTTGATTTCCTTGTTCAAAACCGCCATTCATTCCTTGGGGACGCTCGCCTTGGTTAAATGGACCTGGCTGGAAATTCCCCTTTCCACCTTGAAACTGTGTTTGACCGATTAACCAAGGTTCATTCATTAACAATCCTGTTAAGGACTCGATAAAGATGAAAATGGAAGCAATTAAGCCTATCCATAGATGTGCCTTTCTCGTACTCTTCACGTTAAGACTTCTCCCTTCAGTTTTCCATGTAAAAATCTTTGCCTGAATAATATCAAACACATTATGAAGGGGGTTCCTTAAGTTTTTCTTAAGAAATAGATCTACCTTGATTTTTTTGAATAAAAAAACCAAAAAATTTAATTTTTTTGGGTTTTTGGGAAAATGATTTCAATTGTCGTTCCTTTACCTGGCGTGCTTTGCACCTTTGTCTTACCATGATGTTTCTCAATAATCCATTTTGCAATCGATAAACCGAGTCCTGTTCCTTCAGCAGCCGTCCTCGCCTTGTCACTTTGATAGAAACGGTCAAAGATTTTCGGAATATCTTTTTCTGGAATACCAATCCCGGTATCCTTTATTTTAAGAAAAATGGAGGAATGATTCTGTGAACATGAAAGCAGTATTTCCCCGCCTTCATTTGTATATTTCATGGCATTGTCTAATAATATGACGATTAATTGATGAATTCTTGCTTTATCAGCAAAAAATCGCACAGGTTCCGTTTCTTGTAAATAAAGCGATTTTTCTTGATACAATGCAATTTCTTCATATTGTTGAAGAATTTCTTTTAACAAATCATCGAGTTGGAATTGTTCCTTTTTGACCTCAATTTGATCAGAGTCCGATCTAGCAAGAGTTAATAAGTTGGTCACTAATTTAGAAAGCCTTCTTGATTCATTGGAAATCGTTGATATATCAAGAATCCGATCCTGAATAGTTGCTTTTGGAGCCCGAAATAGGACTTCCGTTTTTGCCTGGATAACCGCTAATGGGGTTCTTAGCTCGTGCGAGGCATCAGATACAAATTCTGTCTGCTTCTGCCAAGCTTTTTTAATTGGGACTAATGCCTTTCCCGCTAAAAAATAACCTGACGCAACGGCACAAATAATTCCAACACCCATCCCAATTAACATTATTAACAAAAGTCTATTCAATAATTCTTGTTCAGAATTCACATTGCGAATGAATTGAACGGTTATTCTTCCTAATTGGGGATGTTCCACCTTAAAGGCAATATACCTAAATGAAAAATCCTCAACATCCACATCTGTTAAAGTATTAAATTCTGTAGGCTTGATTAACTTCTCATTACCTTCAAAAATGTCCGCATCCCGATTTTGTCCCAACAACAACTGGTTGTCTTCATCCCAGATCAGGGATAATATCCGTGGGTCCCGCCTAATAAATTTTGGAAATTGCCCTCCAATCCCCCCATTACCTTCTCGAATTCCACCTGGTCCATCCGGCTGCTGTTGTAAATGTTCTATCGATTCGAGCAGGGATTGGTTGACATCTTTATATAATTTATTACTTGTATAAAAATAAATGACGGTCCCTAGTATACTTATAAGAACGATAAATACTAATGAATTTAGAAAGGTTAATTTAATAAGTGTTTGCCGAAACATGTGAACTCCTATTCTTCATTCAACATATAGCCAACGCCGCGAATCGTTTTAATATCACTATGATAGCCTGATGGTTCTAATTTTTTACGGAGATGATGCATAAATACCTCCACAATTGCGATGGTTGTATCTGAATCAAACCCCCACACCCGGTCATAGATTTGTTCTTTTGTGAGAATGGCTCCCTTGTTTTGAATTAAATATTCTAACAGTTCGTATTGCTTTGCTGTTAGTTTGATCTGTTTCCCATCGACAACAATGTCCCTTTCCTTTCCTAACAATTCAATCCCGCGATACTGAATCGTTTGATTGGTTGTTAAGCTGCCGCTTCTTCTTAACAAGGCACGGATTCTCGCCTTTAATTCAGCAGCTTGGAAAGGCTTAACCAAATAGTCATCCCCGCCGCTGTCAAGTCCCTGAACACGATCTTCAAGCGAATCTCTTGCAGTTAGGAAAAGGACTGGTATATTTAAGCCTTCCTTCCTAATAGTCCGTAACACTTCAAACCCATCAATCTCGGGGATCATTACATCCAATACAATCACATCATGAATATTCTGCATTGCCAAAAACAATGCATCCTCACCATTCGAAGCTTGATCAACTTCAAACTCATCGGATAAAAGCTGTACGATGGATTCTAATAAAAGTAGATTATCTTCTACAACTAATAAGCGCATTCTCTTTCTCTCCTAAGCATCGTATAAAAATAATTATAGCAAACAAAGCACTCCCCACATACTAGCTGATTATTGTTCATCATTCACTAATAACGAGGAAATTACCGTCCACTTAATTTCCACCCCTGCCTCCAAAGCTACGGTTCATCCCTCCCGCATTGCCTAAACCACCAAAAACACTACCTTGTGTATTTGTCGTTGAAGTTTTAGACGAGCTAGCTTTTGCTAATTGAGGTAACTTAATCGTTTCACCTTCTGACAACCCTTTTGTTATTTCCACATAATCTTCATTTGCTAAACCGGTTTGAATGGTTTTTTTCTTAGTTTCAGAGTTATTATGATCAGTGCTCTTTGAATTGATAATGACATATTTATCCTTGTTTGATGTATATACAGCATCAAGCGGAACATAAAGGGCATCTTTCTTACTTACTGTTAAAATTCGTGCTTCTGTACTCATCCCAACTTTAAGTTGATCTGGTTTGTCAATATGAATGGTAACAGCGAAAGTGGAAACTCCACTTGAGGATGTCCCCTCTTCAGAAATGGCTGAAACTTTACCAGTAAATGTTTGATCAGGAAACGCATTAACTGTTAAGTCAACTGAC
Source organism: Neobacillus sp. KR4-4 (assembly GCF_042136325.1). NCBI lineage: Bacteria > Bacillati > Bacillota > Bacilli > Caryophanales > Bacillaceae > Neobacillus > Neobacillus sp. KR4-4. The sequence continues at coordinate 75,062 of NZ_JBHHJU010000010.1, read as the reverse complement.
TGTTTCTTTTTTATTTTGGAAATATCCTGTTCATCGATTTGGACCACGGTTTGTAATTCGTTGTAATTGGTTACATGTGCAACAACTTGTCCATTCGTAACACGCTCACCTGCGGATACTGCAAGGCTCGTAATAACTCCAGTAGCTGATGATGTTATAGGGTCACTTCCATCCGAAAAGGTAATTAATTCATCACCTTTGTTTACTTTCTCGCCAACCTCTACAAGCACTTCGTCTATTTCACTATTATCAAACTTTGATTTAATATCTTCGCTGGTTACCGCTTGAACGGTTCCCGAACCACTGATGTTGACGTTTAATGTACCTTTTTGAACCACTGCCGTTCTCACTTGTGCGGACACAGTTTGTGAACTCAGCGATAATGGTTTCCATTGATATCCGACAAATCCAATAACTAGGACGCTACCTGCAATTACTATCCATTTTTTCATCTTAACTTACTCCTTTTTGTGTTCCTGAATTCCGCCCAGGATGCCAAAATTTCTAACTTACACTCAGTATTATGTTTATTCCTTAACTTTTCCTTAAAAGTTCTTATATTTTGCGGGGAATCACTGATTTGAAAAAGGTTTATTTTCGATTGACAGAAATTAGTGGGTTATTATATAGTTTAACAAGTGAATAGTTAAATAGTTGAACTATTTTAACGAATGGCTGTGTTTAACTTGTCACAGCCGTATAAAGAGGTGAAAACAATCATGGATAAAAATGTCATTCAAGAACTAATCGACAGGTATGTGTCCGTATCCTTTCAAGTCCACAAAAAAGCAGAATATTTAATTAAGGGGCAAATTGGCGACGAACTCACAAACGACCAACATTACATACTAAGATATATTTATCAAGCAAAGGAATGCACTTCTACGGAGCTAGCAGATGCTTTCGAAGTAAATAAAAGCGCCATCACCGCCATCATTAATCGAATGGTCGATCGCGGTCTAATCCAAAGAACACGTGATGAATGCGACCGGAGAGTGGTTTACTTAACCCTAACAAAGAAAGGTTACACCCTCTACGAGGATTGCCAAGAAAAAGTTCAATTCCTTGTTGAATCCATCATTACCCAATTTGAAGAATCGGAAATTACTACCTTTATAAATACGTATGAAAAATTGGCAAAAATTTTAGTCAACAAGAAAAACGAAGAACTGGGGGAATAAATAGTGAGAGCGATAATAAAAGGAAAATGGTTTATATTACTCGCGTGGATCCTCGTTATCACCGCCCTATTTATGGTGGCACCAAATATAGAAACATTAGTTCGGGAGAAAGGGCAAATTACTGTTCCAGAAGGATACTCCTCAACTATTGCCGAAAAAATCCTCAAAGATGTTCAATCAAGTGAAAACAGTGGCAGTAATCTACAAATGGCGTTGGTTTTTCATAGTAATAAAAAGTTAACCAAGGCCGATTTCGAAAGTGCGGAAAAAGCCGTAAATCAGCTTGAAAAAAACAAGGAAAACCTAGGGATTTCCGAAATTTTAACCCACTTTAAGCAAGCCGAATTAAAAGACCAACTGGTATCTGAGGATGGAAAAACCATTCTTGTTTCCGTAAAGGTGGATGTAAATGGCCGTGAAGCCAAAGAAATTGCAGATGAACTATATAAAGAAATGGATGATGTAAAACTGGAGCATTACTACACAGGTAACTGGGTAATCAGCGATGACCTTGTCACCAACTCGCAAGAAGGATTGAAAAAAACAGAAGGAATTACTGTAGGATTTATTCTAATTGTACTTCTACTGGTGTTTCGATCGGCAATAGCACCAATTATTCCATTGGTTACGGTGGGGTTCAGTTATCTTACGGCTCAATCGATTGTTTCTTTATTAGTGGATAAAGTTAACTTTCCACTCTCAACCTTTACACAGATTTTCTTAGTTGCTGTCCTTTTTGGTATTGGAACAGACTATTGTATTTTACTGCTTAGCCGTTTTAAAGAAGAAATGGCAAAGAATGATAGTGTAACAGAATCGATTGTGGAAACCTACCGTACCGCAGGAAAAACAGTTTTATTTAGCGGGGTTGCCGTTATGATTGGGTTTGCTTCGATTGGCTTTTCGACCTTTAAGCTCTATCAATCAGCAACGGCGGTTGCCGTAGGTGTAGCAATCCTATTAATCGCCCTTGTTACAATTGTCCCCTTCTTCATGGCTGTGCTTGGCAAAAAGTTATTTTGGCCATCCAAGGGCAAACTGGAGCACAATGAAAGTAAATTTTGGGGATTTGTGGGCAGGTTTGCACTCGCACGTCCATTGATTGCCTTTATTATCGTCGGGGTCATCTCTATCCCCTTCTTATTCACGTATAATGATCAATTATCGTTTAATTCACTTGAGGAAATCAGTGATGATTTTCCATCAATAAAGGGTTTTAATATTATTTCTGAATCATTTGGACCAGGCGAGTCTATGCCTACCCAAATCGTCATTAAAAACGATGACCAAATGAACACTTCCGAATATATGGCTATCACTGAAAAAATAAGTCAAGAGCTCGCACGTGTCAGCGATGTGAATTCCGTCCGTTCCGCAACCCGTCCAACCGGGGAAACAATTGATGATTTATATCTATCCAAACAGGTGGCGAGTCTCGGGGAAGGCCTCGAGCAAGGTAACGATGGAATTAAAAAAATCAGCGATGGCCTGGAGGAAGCTGGCAGCCAGATGGCAGCCAATCAGCCGAAAATGAAGGAAGCCACCGAAGGAATCAGCGAGTTAATTAATGGAACGAATAAACTAAAAACAGGGATGGGCGACATCCAAAGCGGGCTGACCGTTATTGAGAAAGGAATTAGATCTGGTTCCGCCGGCTCTGCACAGATAAAAGATGGTTTAACCCAGGTTAAAGAAAAATCAAAAGAGGTTCTAGCCGGAAGCAAACAATTACTCGCTGGCTATAAAAAGGCAAGTACAGGATTAGCTGCCCTCCATGGGCAATATGAGAAAGTAGCAACAGGATTAGGTTCCTTGAACAAAACACTAACGGCTACAAATCAATATTTTTCAAATCTGGAACAACAATACAGTGATATCGGTCAAAATCAAAACTATCAAGCTATTAAAATGACTGTTCAGGGCTCGCAAACCGCAACAAAAGAATTAGCTGGCGGGTTACAGCAATTAAATACTGGGCTTAAAGGTGCACAAGAAGGTATAGAATTTGCCAACAGTAAATTCACAGAAATTACTGTTGGCCAGAAAGCCCTAATTACCGGAATGGAAGGCCTGTTAAAAGGGATTTCCGATCTTGAAACTGGACTTGACAAAATGGCTGCAGGACAAGGCAAAGTCATTGCAGGACTTCCCCAATTTACCGGTGGACTCTCCGGAATCAATAATGGGCAAAAACAGCTTCTAACAGGATTTCAAGATATGGGAAATCAGATCACACAGCTTTCAGATGGCTTAACTCAAAGTGCTGATGGTTTAAATAAAGTGTCGGACGGACTGAATTCGGCTCAAGATTACTTATCTGAAGTATCCAATCAGAAACAAAATGGATTTTATATTCCTCAGGACGTGCTAGATAGTAAAGACTTTGAGCAAGCACTCGACGTTTACTTGTCAAAAGATCGAAAAGTAATGACGATTGATGTGATCTTCAGTAAAAATCCATATTCTAATGAAGCGATTGACCGCGTTCCAGAAATAAAGCAAGCAGTCAAACGCGTGATTAAGGATACCAAACTCGAAAATGCTAAAGTGGCAATTGGCGGTGTATCCAGTATGCATAATGACCTTGATTCTATTTCAAAAGCTGATTATTCAAGAACCGTTGTTCTCATGCTTGTTGGGATTAGTATAATCTTAGTGATTTTGCTTCGTTCACTCATTATGCCGCTTTATCTAATTGGCTCACTCGTCCTAACCTACTATACTTCGATGGCCATTTCAGAAAAAATCTTTGTTAATTTATTGGGTTACTCTGGAATAAGCTGGGCAGTGCCATTCTTTGCCTTTGTGATATTAGTAGCCTTAGGAATCGATTACAGTATTTTCTTAATGGATCGCTTCAACGAATATCGAAACATGCCCGTTGAAAAAGCCATTCTACTGTCTATGAAGAAGATGGGGACTGTTATTATTTCAGCAGCGGTTATCTTAGGCGGTACATTTGCCGCAATGATGCCATCAGGTGTTTTATCCTTGTTGGAAATTGCAACGATACTATTAATCGGATTGGCCTTGTACTCCCTTGTTGTACTTCCATTGTTTGTCCCTGTAATGGTAAAAACATTTGGAGAAGCCAACTGGTGGCCTTTTATAAAGAATAAAGATAATTCCAATCTTATTGAATAATTTAACTACGCTGGTCCAATGGATCAGCGTTCTTTTTTAAAGAAAACGGGCAAATTTGTTTCTTTCATTTATTTTGAAACTTTTTCATCATTATTTCGTACATATAACTAGGATAGGTAGTTGGAATATCTAGAAATTTTTCCCTTTTTTAAAAATACATTATAATGTACATAGGAACAAAATCGTTGAGGAGTGAAATAAATTGGGTGTTACACTTAGCAAGGGACAAAAAGTGGATTTAACCAAATCTCACCCTGGCCTGCAAAATGTCGTGGTCGGGCTAGGATGGAATATTAATCAACAGGGTTCAAACTTTGATTTAGATGCATCTGCCTTTTTATTAGGTGAATCTGGAAAAGTGAACAGTGATCAGGATTTTGTGTTTTATAATAATCCAAACGGTGCAAACGGATCCATCATCTACAGCGGTGACAATCGTACTGGTGCAGGAGCACACGATGATGAGCAAATCAGGATTGATTTAGCTAGGGTACCTTCCCACATTCATCGGGTTGCCTTCACCATTACTATCCATGATGCTCAAATAAAAGGGCAAAATTTTGGACAAATATCAGATTCTTATGTGCGCATCTTTAATGAGCAAACGCATGAGGAATTATTAAGATTTAACTTGGGCAGAGACTTCACGGTAGAAACAGCCATTGTCGCTGCTGAATTGTACCGGCATAATGGCGAATGGAAGTTTAATGCGATAGCCAGTGGTTTCCAAGGTGGCCTTGCAGCACTTTGCCGGAACTTTGGAATTGCTGTTGATGATCCACCTTCGAGTGTCCCAACACCGCCAAGTTACCAACAAAATCCTAATTCGTACCAACAAAGCCAATCAAGCCCTAATCTGTTCCAGCAGAATAGTCCATACCAGCAAAATTATACAAATCCAAATCAGCAGCGCACCCATCTTCAGCCTGAATCATCCTATCAACAGCCTGCCTACGGATTTCCGGCACAGTCGTATCCTGCGACAGTCAATTCTCACCAAACATATGGTGGAGATGAGATCATTTGTCCGCGCTGCCACTCGTCAAATGTGAGGACAGGAAAGAAAGGATTCGGTCTGGGTAAAGCAGCCATTGGCGGACTCATCCTTGGTCCTGTCGGTCTCCTTGGTGGATTCATCGGGAAAAATCAATTAAAATTTTCATGTAATAGCTGTGGAAATTCCTGGTCCCCATCGCAAACTGATTACGCTGAATGGGCAAACAATTCGAAGAGAAAGGCACAGGAACTTTTTAATCGCTACAAAAGTCAGGATGTCCTTGAAGCAGTGGTTGCTGCCTGTGCTTTAGTGGCCATGGCAGATGGGTACTTGGATGCTTCTGAACGTCAAAAAATGATTGAGTTCGTCCATCAAAGTGAAGAATTACGTGTTTTTGATACGACGAAGGTCATCCAAAAATTTAACTTGTTTGTTTCTAGAATAGAAAATGACCGGATGATGGGTCGTGCGGAAGCCTTCCGTGCTCTTGGAAAAATTAGAACCAAACCCGAAATTGCTCGTCTTGTCGCCCGGTATTGCATCGCCATTGGCTATGCTGATGGAAATTTTGACAACAATGAAAAGCAAATGGTTAGCGATATCTGCCGTGAACTTGGACTTAACCCTGCAGAGTTTTTATCTTAACCGACGAAAGCCTCCATTCCATCTCGGAATAGAGGCTTTTTTGTTACTTGTTCCAAATTCGCTTATTTTCCAAACGCTTGGTTAGACCCATTGAATCTAATTTTTCTAAAAATGGAATCATATATTTCCGTGAAAGTTCTAGAACATCTTTCGCCGCTCCGACATCAAATTCTGCTCCTGTTTGACTGCGCAATTTAGCCACTGCTTGTTGAAACACATCTCCATGATATGCAAACTGGGCATCCAGCAGGACCAGTACTTCTTCCTCTTCTAAAAAGCGTCTTAAATCTGCCTCCAGAGTGCCAGGGATTCCGGCATCAGAAAAATACTCTTTTAGAGAACGAACTTTTAATCCATCCTTTTTTAATTCGGCAACCAGATTTTCAGTCCGCTTTGCCCAATTTTTGGGCACATGAGGCACAAAACTGGCTATCGAAACAAACTGTCCTCTTCTATTAAAGATATGATTGGTAATTCCATTCTCGATAACAAAATCCAGCAAATGTTTTGGAACTCTTTTTTCAAGGGTTTGCAACAGCACAGCTTTATTTATCCCTATTTTCATCGAATAAAGAAGATGATAATCCTGTAATCTATCAAAAATATCTTCCTCAATTGAATTAATCAACAATTGGAGCGTATATTCTTTCCCGTCAAAAAAGACAAATTCTTTCTCATTTAATTTTTCAGTTACTGTGAATTCGTCTAAAGAGGTCCGTTTGATTAACTCATCCAGGGGCAGGCACTTTGCTTCCATTAAAGCAGCAGTAATCCGCTCTTTCGGTGAACCGACCTTTTTCTTTTCCAGTTCTTCAATCGTCTGGTTACCAAAACGATATTTGTCACCACGTGGATCAATCACCCAGCCCCCGCCTATCGTTTCTTGCGGACTCGGACGACGTAAGATAAAGCGATCCCCGCGTTTTGTTAAAATTTCCTCCTCAAGTCTCAGTTGACAAAGGATTTCGCCATTTTCCTCCTTGATTTCATTGCGATCAAAAAAGACTATCCGGCCCATTACCTCCGCGGTTCCGATATGAAGCTTAATCGGCATTCGCTGTTTGACCATGTGCTCAAGGTCTTCAACGACACGAATCGCTACATCCAGTGTCTTCGTGACAAGGAAATGTTCAGAGGAGACAAGCACATCTCCCCTCTCAACATCTTCCTTAGAGACACCTGATAGGTTAATAGCCGTGCGTTGTCCTGCGAACGCCCTTTCAGCCGGTGAATGGTGGACTTGAATCTGACGTGCTCTAACCCCAAGCCCTTTGGGCATAATTTTCAGGATTTGTCCTTCGACTACTGTTCCTTCATACACCGTTCCTCGAACTACAGTACCTTGGCCCTTTATTGTAAATACCTGATCAATCGGGAGACGGAATGCCCCTTTCGCATCACGCATTTCTTGTTCTTTTAATTTTTGGATAATTAATGCTTTCATCTCATCGATGCCTTTTTTGGAAAGACTGTCTACCAAAACAAACGGTGCATCCTCAAATACAGTTCCAGAAAGTTCCTCTAAAATATCATCTTTAACAAGTTCGATAAATTCTTCATCCACTCGATCAATTTTTGATATGGCCACCAAACCATTTTTTACCCCTAAGAATTTCAAGATGTCTAAGTGCTCTCTCGTTTGCGGCATCACACCTTCGTCTGCTGCAACAACGAGCACGACCAAATCAATCCCTGCAACTCCAGCGATCATTTGCCGGATAAACCGTTCGTGTCCTGGCACATCAATCACTGAAATTTGGATTTCATCATCTTCATATAATGGTGCAAAGCCAAGCTCAATGGAAATTTGACGTTCCTTTTCTTCTTTTAATCTATCTGTATCTACATTGGTTAACGCTTTGGTTAAAGACGTTTTCCCGTGGTCGATGTGCCCTGCCATACCAATTGTAAAATATCTTTTTTCCAAGGATGCCACCTACTTTATCGTTCTTCCCTTCTAATGTATCGATTATGGCTCTATTGTTCAAGGGTAGATTTTACGACATCTTTGTCTTCGCTTTTCAAGAAATCTCCACATTCATCTAGTCCATCCTTCAGAAAAACACTTTAAACTACGAAAAACCAGATTCATCTGATTTTTTTATTTCACCTGTTCATTTGGTCGTAGAAAACGATAAAAGACAATTAATAGCGATTGAATGAATAAATAAGCACAAACAGAGTAAATAATACTGTTTCCATTTTTATAATGAAAAACACCCATGCTATGGTAAACCCACTCTACCCCAATAGCGGCCGCAGTAAAACTTAAAATAAAAAACACTAAGTAGCGATCCTTTATTTGAAATTTTTTATAAAGGTATAGAAAAAGATAGGAAAATGGTGGATAGAGGAAATAAACTACTATATCCATAACTGTGTATGCAGGACCATCCATGATATCATAAAAGTCAAACGGCTCAGATCCAAATGAATTATCGAAAAGACCTGCAGCTGTTAAGCTATATAGGAAGATGAGAATGGTTAATTGATTTGAAAACACTTTTGGCAAAAAGAAAAAAATGCCCCAGGATACTAAAACCGCACAAATAACAAAATAATCATTCTGACCAAATTTATGTTCTACCAACATCATCCTTGCATTTCACCTCCTGCTCTTGCAGTCCTTTAAACCAATTAAATGCATACATGGCAAAAAACAAATAAAGCAGATAATAAATAACGGTAAAAATATGATTCCACTTTTTAAAGGTATATAACTCACTGCTTAAATTTACTTTATCAATCCCAAGGATTATTAGACAGTATAGTAAAAGGAGTAAAAACTGTTTTATTAAAGTACTATTATTTATATACATAATGAGATAGGAAACAAATAATGGGCTGAAGACACTTCGAAATAGAAGAAATGCCAAATATAATTTCGGAGTGGTTGTGGTTTTCATCCATTTAAATGTTTCAAATAAACCTAAATAGGTATGAGTGTTAATAAGACAGGTTAGCAGGACAAGAAATAATAGCTCCTTTCTCGACCCTCGGTTCTCCTGACGATTAAAGATAAATAAGCCCATCATCATCCAACTTAAGACAAAATAAAATGTAAATACCATGAAATCTCCTCTTCAAATTTCAGCTTTATACCTAACACCCTAGTCATTTCCATATTTAATTAAAAATAGAAATTTTTTCACATTAAATATTTCAAAAAATAGTTAAAATGAAGGAAAATGATAGCACTTTGTCAAACTTTCTTTATGAGAAATTAACAAATTCGGAGGGTTTACCCTAGTTGAAAGTATCCGGGGGGATTTATTTGAAAGTTGATGTGATTGTGGTGGGTGCAGGCCTAGCAGGTTTGGCGGCAACGGCTGAACTTGCAGATGCAGGAAAAAGAGTACTGCTTTTGGATCAAGAACCCGAAGCCTCCCTTGGCGGCCAGGCTTGGTGGTCATTTGGAGGTTTATTTCTTATCGATTCTCCCGAACAAAGAAGAATGGGGATCAAGGACTCCAAGGAACTTGCTTGGCAGGACTGGTTAGGGGCTGCAGGTTTTGACAGAGAAGTGGATGAGGATTATTGGGGGAAAAAGTGGGCTGAAGCGTATGTTGACTTTGCAGCCAGCGAAAAAAGAGAATGGCTGACAGGAATGGGGGTTCGTTTTTTCCCGGTTGTCGGTTGGGCAGAGCGAGGTGGATACACGGCTGAAGGACATGGCAACTCAGTCCCACGCTTCCACATTGTCTGGGGAACAGGTCCGGGTCTCGTTAAGCCATTCGAGAATCGAGTCAGACAAGCAATGAGGAACGGAATTGTCGATTATCGCCCACGCCATCGTGTGAATGAATTAATGAAAGAAAATGGTGTCATCACCGGTGTTAGGGGTGACATTTTGGTTCCAAGTAATGCTGCTCGCGGGGAGGCTAGCTCCCGAGAGGTAATTGGGGATTTTGAGTTTCATTCTTCATTTGTTGCGGTTACAAGCGGAGGGATTGGCGGTAACCATGAACTCATTCGAAAAAATTGGCCCGAAAGGCTCGGTAAGGCTCCACAAAAAATGATCTCAGGCGTTCCGGAACATGTGGATGGAAGAATGCTTGGCATTACGGAAAATGCCGGCGGACGAATCGTCAATCGTGACCGAATGTGGCATTATACCGAAGGAATTCAAAACTGGGCCCCAGTCTGGCCGAACCATGGCATTCGGATCCTGCCGGGTCCATCCTCGCTTTGGCTTGATGCCAAGGGGAAGCGTTTCCCTGCGCCGAACTTTCCTGGTTTTGATACCTTGGGAACACTCGAAGCCATTATGAAATCAGGCTACGACTACTCCTGGTTCATCTTAACCCAGAAAATTATTGAAAAAGAATTTGCCCTATCTGGGTCTGAGCAAAATCCTGATTTGACTGGGAAAAGTATCAAAAAAGTGTTAGCTCGTGTCCTCCCAGGACCTACTGCACCCGTAAAGGCATTTATGGATAAGGGAGAAGACTTTGTGATTGCGAATACCCTGTCTGAACTTGTAGCCGGGATGAATAAACTTTCCGGTGATAACTTGTTGTCTCTCGAAGAGATTGAGCGACAGATTCTTGCTAGAGACCGGGAGATTGAAAATAAATTTACCAAAGATCTTCAAATTACGGCCATGCGTGGAGCCAGAAATTATCTTGGGGACAAACTGATCAGAGTGGCACCCCCTCATCGAATTCTCGATCCCAAAATGGGTCCATTAATTGCAGTACGTTTAAACATTGTCAGCCGAAAAACACTAGGCGGTCTCCAGACCGATTTATCCGGCAGAGTCCTTGATGTAACTGGAAAACCTGTGCCCGGTCTATACGCAGCGGGCGAAGTTTCAGGTTTTGGCGGAGGCGGCATTCATGGTTATCGCTCGTTGGAAGGAACGTTTCTCGGTGGCTGTTTGTTTTCAGGGAGGCAAGCTGGACGCGCCATTTCTAAAGAATTATCATAAGAATGATGACGTTATTAAAGGAGGTGAGAATTTAATATGTCTTCATTAGTGTTCATGGCGCTCTATCGTCCGAACCCAGGAAAAGAGGAGGAATTAAAAGAACTCCTTAAAGTACATATCCCAACACTCCGCGAGGAAGAGTTGATTACTAGTCGAGAATTATTAACCCTACAAGCAGAGGATGGGACGATCATTGAAATCGCAGAATGGCGATCAACAGAGGCCATTGAAAAAGCACACCAATCTTCTAAAGTCATGGCAGTTTGGAATAAAATTGGTGAACTATCTGAATTAACGAGTCTTTCCACGCTTGCTGAAGCTCAGCATCCGTTTCCTAATTTTAAGCCTTTATAAGTTATGTACTAATGAATTAAATAAATCCTAACCAACACTAAAAGCAGTGAGATTTAATTGAATCCACTGCTTTTAGTTTAGATTAACATTAATTTGTAAACACAAACTCCGTTCTACTTCCTGTCTGATCGGCCCTAACTTCGAGTCTGACGTCAATTCGTTCTTTGAGTTCCGGAACATGCGAGATAATACCAACTAAACGGCCGCTGCTTTGAATATCCATTAATGCTTCGATAGCCTGATCCAGGGATTCAGGATCTAGCGTACCAAAACCTTCATCAATGAACATCGTTTCTAAAGAAACCCCGCCGGCATAATTTTGTACTACGTCTGCCAGACCGAGTGCAAGTGATAAGGAAGCTTTAAAACTTTCCCCGCCCGATAATGTTTTGACATGCCGTTCCTGACCCGTGTACTGGTCAAACACAAGCAATTCCAATCCGCTTTGAGCATTTCCTTTGGAACGGTCGGTTTTCCTCAGCAATTGAAAACGCCCGGAAGTCATTTTTCGTAAGCGGCCATTTGCTTCACGTAAAATATCATCCAAGAATGAAGCCAGTACATACCTTTCGAAGGTAATCCGGAAGTTATTCTGGCCTTTAGCAATCTCAAAAAGATGACCAATTAACTTATAACGTTCTTCAAGAACTTTCATTTGTTCATTCAATTTTTCCACACGGTTGTGTATTTCTTCGTTATCCCTCTTTTTAACAAATAGATTGGTTTGCTGCTGAGTAAGAGCCTCGATTTCACTTGTGATGTTCGCAATTTCGTGCCTCAATCCATCGACATCTGGTGTTTTTACATTCATTAACTCATCGGTTAATTCTTTCAACCGGTCAGAAACTGAACGTAATTCTTCTCGATAACTACGGATTTCAGTTTCAAGACTACGAATTTCTGCTTCCGTGCGTTTTGCTTCAGCATAAGTACCGTATTTTTCAAAGCCCTGCTCGGAGAGTTTGTTAATAAAGATTTCTCGTTCGGAGTCCAGCTCCTGTTTTTTACTCTCATGATGCTTTTTAGCATCTAATAATCTTGCTGTTTCATTTGAAAGTTTTTCTCTCACTTGCTGCAGGCGCTGCTGTGCCTCTTCCAACTGTTTTACTAACATTTGCTGCCGGTTTTTAGAAACCGTAAGTGCTTTTTCGTATTCCACTTCCGAGCGTAGATTCTCTGGGACGACTTTCATCATCCGAGAAATGGTAGTCTTCTTTTCAGTGAATTGAACGGTTAACTCATTGATTAAAGCTGAAACCTGCTGTAGTTTGTTTTGCATATCTACTTTTTCAACTTCAATGGTTTCTAATTCCCTCTTCACTTTATCAAGATTTTTTATCTGTTCCGCAAGCTTTCCTTGCTTCTGAACCAGCTGGTTCTTCGCCGTCAATGCCTCCATTTTTGCATCCTCTAAAAGATCAGCAGTAAAATCTGCTCGGATGGAACGAATTTCGTTCATTATTTCTGCTACAGCTTCCCTTTGCGCTGCCTCAGCTGACTGACTCTGGTAAAAGGCTGCTTCATCTGCAGACTTTGCTTTTTCCCAGTTGGCACTTTGAGCCTTAGCTGCCTTTATTTCCTCTTCTGTCGGAATACTACCACTATTTTGTATCGCTGGTGATGGATGGTGCTCCGAGCCGCAAACTGGACAGGCTTCACCTGTTTGAAGTTTTACTGCTAATATTGCGGCCTGGCCGTGCATCCATTTACTCTCTAGTTGTTCCACCAATGCTTTTGAATCTGTATATCTAGCAGTAGTATTTTCATATCTCGCAGTGATCGACCGTAAATTTTGCTCAGCTTTTTGATGGCGGGCAAGCAATATTTCGTATTTGTCTAAGCGATCAATTTCTAAATTCAGTTTATCGATTCTGCCTGTATTTTCTAGATAGATAAGTTTCCCTTTTTCAATTTCTTCCTTTTGACGTTGTAGATTCACTTGTTTCACTTCTAGTTGTTCGAGAAATTGTTCTGTTTGATTAAGCTTTTGTTGCGCAGCTTTTAATTCAGCATCCTTGTTTTGTGTTTCTTTAAGTAATGTTGCAAACGAATAGACATCCTCCCTCATATTGTCTAATCGATTTACCTCATCAAGGGCGGCCTGGCGTTCTCCTTCTCGTTCCAGTTCGTTTTGTAAATGTTGTTCATGCTGTTTTAAAAGTCCTTCAAATTTCTCGATTTCCATCTGAATGGATTTCAGATTCCCATCAAGTTGATCCACTTCGCGCTTTAAGCGGTGGCATAGTTCTTCTTGCTGCGCTAAAACGGCGGCCTTATGGGCAAGCTGCACCTGCTTTTCTTTCCCGTTATACACTTCTTCCTGAGAATCAAGTCTTGCCTTTTGCCCCTTTAACTCCTCTTTTAATTGAAGCTTCTTTAATACTCCCTCTGCTTCAATCAACTGCCCCTTCAGATTGTCCTGTTTCTGGGCTTTTTCTTTTAATTGGAGATTCAATTTTTCTAACACTTCAGCCATACCAGCAATTTCTGTTAGTAAAAGCGGCATGATGATTGTATCGTTCACACTGTCTGCATCCAAATATTCACGGAGTTCTTGATTGGTTACAGCTTGTATTCGTCGAATCTGCTCATTTCTTGCTAGGACTTGGTCCTCAACCGACTTTTTTAGTTCAGTTGCTTCAACCTTTAGTTTCTCTTCCACCATTTTATATAATTGGGTATGGAACAACCGCTGTAAAATGACTTCTTTATCCTTACTGTCTGAGGTGAGAAGTTTACGGAATTCACCCTGAGGAATCATTAAAATCTGCCGGAACTGATTGGCATCAATCAACATTATTTCCTTAATTTTTTCTTCAACATCATTGATTTTCGAAGCGAGCAGTTTCTTTTCACCATGTTCTGTCCATATATATAACTCTGCTTTAGCACCTACTTGTGTATAGCCGTCGCCTTTATCTTTCTTCTTCAATTGCTGAGGTGACCTCGTAATCGAATATGCTTTGTTACGAAGAGAAAAATCTAGTGAAACCTCGGTTAATAACTCGTCTTTGGCAAACTGGCTGCGGAGTTCAGGACCATTGCGGTCCTCCCCACTTGCTTTTCCATAGATCGCATAACTAATGGCATCAAAAATGGTTGTTTTTCCGGCGCCGGTCTTTCCGGAAATAACAAACATTGTCCGATTACCTAGTGCGGTAAAGTCAATTTCTTCAAAGCCAGCATAAGGGCCGAAAGCTTGCATCGTCAGTTTTAATGGCTTCATTTCAATCCCTCCTCTTTTAGCACTTTTTCAATGACTTCTATCATCGCCGTTTTTTTATCAAGCGAAAATTCGGAGGTTGTCATTTCTGTGTAAAATTGTTCAAACAACTCAATTTCTGATTTTTTTTCACTTCGAATCGAGGTGAATGATTGTTTTTTCTTTAAGTCAGTTAAATCTAATTTTCGTTCAAGATGGAGGACGTTGGGGTATACTTGACGTAATTTATTAATCGGGTCGATTAAGGCACCTTCATCAAGGAGAGTGATTTTTAAATAATCATGGATCGCTTCTTTTTCATAAAAACATGGATCAAGTAATTCTTCCAGATGCCCTTCTATTTCCCGCATATCATGTTTTGGTGTCAGCGAGCGGTACCGGTGCGTAAAGTTACCTTTATCATCCATTTCAATAATCGAAATCGACTTTTTCTGTTTAGCTTCCGAGAAAGAATATTTTAAAAGGGAACCTGAATATTTCACTTTATTGTGGTTAATGGCATCAGGACTGTGCAAGTGACCAAGAGCTGTATAGGAAAAGGGTTCGAACAATTCTGCCCCAACACAACCAGAACCTCCTACAGACAAGATTCGTTCAGAATCAGATGTTTGACCTCCTAATACAAAGGCATGTCCAACCAAAACATTAGGCTCATTCGGATTAAGATTTTCTTCCATTTTTCCTACCAGGGCTTTCATTGCCTCTTGATGGGAATGGATGGAATCATCCCCGAGTAATTGACGGACTACACCAGGCTCAGCATAGGGTACTAAATAAAAATTCACACCGTTAACTCGAACAGGAGTAAAGCTGTTTGTTAATTTTCCTGATAAATAAAATTGGCTGTGTTTATACCAGGAACTTCCAAATGAAAGTCTTTCTGCGCTATCATGGTTCCCAGCAATCGCCACAACCGGTGTTTCTAATTCAACATTAATTTTAAAGAGAATTTCATCGAGTAATTCTACAGCATCAGTTGGCGGGACCGAGCGATCATATAAATCTCCTGCGATAACAACAGCATCCGGCTTTTCTTCCGCAACAATGGCCACAAATTGCTCAAGTACTTCACGCTGATTCTCTGTCATATAGACCCCATGAACGAGTTTGCCTAAATGCCAATCAGCTGTATGGATAAATTTCATCTTCTCACCCCAATTTATTATTCTGCATCTTTCCAATACTACTATTATAGCAAAATACAAATGGAAATGAGGTTGGAAATGCAAGCAGATTACTGGAATATTGGGTATTTTATACTAGGCAGCAATTATAAACTTGGAAATACAAAAAACAGCCCGGATCTAGTCCGGGCTGTTATAGTAGATAACAAATTATTTTTTAGTTACGTTAGCAGCTTGTGGTCCACGAGCTCCTTCAACAACTTCGAAAGAAACTTCTTGGCCTTCTTCTAAAGTTTTGAAACCTTCTGTTTGGATAGCAGAGTAATGAACGAATACGTCGTTACCGTCTTCAGCTTCGATGAATCCAAAACCTTTTTCTGAGTTAAACCATTTTACTTTACCGTTTTTCATGAAAAAAAATCCTCCTATTGGCTTATACACGTAAGCCATGTGTAAATTCACCAAATTACAACGTGATAGCTTTACCTTCATTTCCTCATCCAAACATCGGTTAAAACTTTGAACAAGCTGTGTAACATAAATCTAATCTCGTGCAACGGCTGACTAAATTTTAGCATTCTAGTAGTCTATATGTCAACATAGGACAAACCAATATACACCTACAGTTTTCTACATTTCTCAACTGTTTTCTAGTAGAATTCGAGTCATTTCGACATCGCTTACAAAAACCATCTTTCAGAAAATGAAAGTGTTTTCATAAAAAAACGAACGATTAGTTAGCTATTGTTATTTTGTGATTATGTCGATAAATTTTTTCGACTTTTTTCTTAATTCAGGTCTTGGATAAAGATATATAGCTATGTTTAACCTCAAGGATGATATAGCATGATGAATCCGTCCGAAGTTGGATCGCTCTTCGGACACTCGCTTACTTATTTGGCCCTTCCTTGTCCGAGGTCCCCTCGACTTTGGACACTCGCTTACTTATTTTCCTCTCCCTTGTCCGAAGTCCCCTCGACTTCGGACACTCGCTCACATTATTTAGCCCTCACTTCTCCGAAGTTGGATCTACTTCGGACACGCTCTTACTTTCCTGGCTCTTCCGTGTCCAAAGTTGGATTACCCTTTTAGTGTATCTTTCTCAATAAAGAAAAAACCGAAGAATTTAGTTCTTCGGCACCGCTGGTTCCTCTTCATCATCTTTAAATTTATCTAGAATTGTGATTGTATCGACAAGATGGTTGTTAAAGATTTGTCTTGCAACAGCTAACAATTCGATAATCATCGGGTCCTTTAGTGTGTAAATGACCTTGTTCCCTTCCTTTGTTCCAGAAACAATATTTTTTGCTCTTAGGACAGTTAGTTGCTGTGAAACTGCCGACCCTTCACTACCTACTAGGGTTTGAATTTCATTGACATTCTTATCCCCTTCAGCTAAAAGCTCTAAAATGCGGATTCTCAATGGATGTGCTAGTGCTTTGAAAAACTCCGCTTTAAATTGCTGCATTTCAAGATTCAATTCGTCCACTCCCATGCAATTTTAGAAAGTAGCAGTAAGCTTTGTTCTGCTTCCCTCTACAGCCTCTGCTGCTGATAGTTTTTTACATTCCCTAAACGCAAAATGCTTACAACCGAGGCATTTATTTTTGTTAATATGCTCAAGGGCATATTGAATGGCTTCTCCAGTATGTTCAAAGAAATGTTCCTCACCGATGATTTGATATAATCCTGTCTTTATCAAAACACTTTCCGGCTGCGGATTTAAGCCCGATATCATGATTATACCACTTTTTGAAAAATGGCGAACAATACTAGATAAAGTCGCTTCACCGGTTGTATCCATTAATGGAACCCTACTCATGCGCAACAAAAGAATCTTCGGACGATAATTGATGGTGCTCATGATTGTTTTCTCAAAAGTTTCCGCCGCCCCGAAAAATAATGGCCCTTCCACATTAAAAATACTAATTTGCGGACAATCATTTGTATCAGAGACAATACCCGTTTCAACTTTTTCATGCTTGTGTTTCCGGTTCGGTAATGCTTTCGCCGTAACCATGACGTCGCTCATTCGTTTGGCAAAAAGGATGGCAGACATAACTAAACCCACCTCTACTGCCGTGGTTAAATTTACAAAAACCGTTAATAAAAAAGTAACCAATAAAACTAGTGAATCTGTCGATTTTGTTTTTAATATATAGGAGAAAACTTTTCTTTCA
Organism: Neobacillus sp. KR4-4; assembly: GCF_042136325.1. Lineage (NCBI taxonomy): Bacteria > Bacillati > Bacillota > Bacilli > Caryophanales > Bacillaceae > Neobacillus > Neobacillus sp. KR4-4. The sequence continues at coordinate 57,284 of NZ_JBHHJU010000010.1, read as the reverse complement.
CTCATATTCCACGCCACGACCATCAAAATTGGCGCCATACTCGCTAACGGGATATAAGATGCATAAGGTGCAAAAAACAATAAGACCAACAAGACAACTACCCCATGAATCATTCCAGAAAACGGTGAAATTGCTCCATTCTTTATATTTGTTGCAGTCCGTGCAATTGCCCCTGTTGCTGGGATCCCGCCAAATAAAGGCGTAATCATATTGGCAATTCCTTGTCCGATTAACTCTTTATTGCTGTTGTGTCTGCTATTCGTCATTCCATCTGCCACCACGGCTGATAACAATGATTCTATCCCACCGAGCATCGCAATGATGAAGGCTGGCTTTAGCATCTTAACAATCGTCTCAATGTTCAGATCCGGAATATGGAGTTCAGGTAAAGTACTTGGAATTTGTCCATAGGCAGTTCCAATCGTCGCAATTTGTGTTGGGTAGAACAATGTTGCAATGACCGAAGAAACCACTAAGCCAATCAGCGGACCAGGAACTCTTGGCGCTATTTTTGGTGTTAGAATGACCGTGGATAAACAAATTGCAGCCGTTAATAGACTAAACATATTAATAGTGCCTAAATGAACAAGAATTTCTTGGACATTTCTAATAAATTCCTCGTGTTTCTTTATACCCTCCAAACCTAGGAAACTAGCAACTTGACCAGTAAATATTGTCACGGCGATTCCTGTGGTGAATCCAATCGTTACAGGTCTAGGAATATACTTTATTAAAGATCCAAGTTTAAAAATGCCCATTAACATGAGAATAAACCCTGCTAGAAACCCAGCGATGAGGAGATTTTCATAACCGTAGGTCATTACAATACCAAATAAAATTGGAATAAACGCACCGGTAGGGCCGCCTATTTGATATTTCGATCCGCCACATAAGGAGATAAGAATCCCTGCAACAATAGTCGTATAGATTCCATATTCTGGTTTCACACCCGAAGCAATAGCAAATGCCATCCCCAGTGGAATCGCGATTACCCCGACAATCAATCCAGACAGGAGATCCTTTGGCACACTCCTTATGGAATAATTATGGAATCTTTTATCAATTAACATATTAACCCTTCTTATCCTCTTATTTTTGTATATCTGATTATTTGAATATATGATAATTTATCTCCAGTTTCAAGTATTTCCGTTAAAAATTTATTTTTTAAGAAATTACTTGTTTGACTGACATTGCCATGGTACAATAGCTAAGCGATGAGCTGAGTTGTGTAAGTCGAGAAACATTCCTTTATGGAACGCACTATGTGGAGTGTGGTTTTTCGCCTCAATACGCGAAGGACGTCTGTGTAAACAGGCGTCCTTTTTTATTGGCTAAAATTAGCACTTTATTCCTAAATTCCTTATAATATAAATAGATTTGCCATTTTAAAAAGTGGAGGGAATAGTATGAATAACCACGAAATTGATTTTAAAATCTTTGGAGATGACATGCAATTTGTTGAGGTTGAGCTAGATCCGCAAGAGACTGTAGTTGCTGAAGCAGGCAGTTTTATGATGATGGATGATGACATACATATGGAGACTATTTTTGGTGATGGCAGTGCCTCTGGGGGTGGAAGTGGCCTCATGGGAAAATTATTTAGTGCCGGAAAACGCGTCCTTACTGGTGAAAGCTTATTTATGACAACCTTTACCAATAATGGCATGGGCAAAAAGCACGTTTCGTTTGCTTCTCCGTACCCTGGAAAGATCATTCCAATGGACTTAAGCCAACTGGGAGGGAAAATTATCTGCCAAAAAGATGCTTTCCTTGCTGCAGCTAAAGGAGTTCAAGTTGGGATTGAGTTCCAACGTAAAATCGGGGCTGGCTTCTTTGGCGGTGAAGGGTTTATCATGCAAAAGTTAGAAGGAGACGGGCTTGCTTTTGTCCATGCGGGCGGAACAATTATTAAAAAAGACCTTTTGCCTGGCCAGTCATTAAGAGTAGATACTGGTTGTTTAGTGGCGATGACCAGCAGTGTTAATTATGATATTGAATTTGTAAAAGGGGTTAAAACAGCGTTGTTTGGTGGTGAAGGGTTGTTTTTTGCTACCCTAAGAGGCCCAGGTTCGGTATGGATTCAATCCTTGCCATTCAGCCGTCTGGCAAGCCGGGTATTTGCGGCAGCCCCTTCACGCGGCGGTGCAAAGGATGAAGGAAGTATTGCACGGGGCATTTTCGATATGTTTAATGGTGACTGATTTAAGAGAGCGGGACCAATGGGTCCTGCTTTTTTTATACTATAAAAACCGAGCATCCGCCCGGTTTCCATAGAAAAATCTATTAATCAAAATCCCGATTATATCCCATGATCCTTGATTTTTACGAATGGCTATTTTTGAACAAACTCAAATTGTTCAGCAGAATAAGCGGCAACTTTTGAACTTAGATCTTTTTTCTTTTTCCTCTTAACCAACTTTATAACATTTAAATTACCTTCTAGTTCATTCTTCATCATATTTACGATAACGATCACTATAAAAAATCCGAACACTGGAGTTAAGATGGCCCATGGCGCACGTACAAATTCACTAAAATTTTGTCCGATCAAACCTGCCCATTCATTTGTTATGGTTGCTGGCTTCTCTGGTTCCTCATACCCCATGACACCTGCCCTATTTCTTCCTCCAAGAAACATTCCAAACAGACCAAGCTGCATGGTAATATGGAGGGTACTTATAAATTGCTGGACTGAAAACAGAATTCCGTAAGAACGGATATATGGCATCAACTGTTTTCTGACAATATGTAATTTCCCAGCCCCCATCAACTTTGAGCTTTGTATAAATGAAGTTTGTAATAATTGATCCGTTACATCAGAGGCGAAAATAGTGACTGATGGAAATCCGATAAATACAAGAATAATAATTTGATAGGTTACGATTGATGAAATAGCAACATCATTAAAATCGCCCACAATCGGAATCATCAACAGTATCGCAATGAGAATTGATGGGATGTAACGGAAAGTTAGGAAAAAGTCTTTCACATAACCTTTTAAGAATGGAGCCCACATGGATAGAAAAATACCGAAAATCCCCCCGAGAAAAACTCTTAATAATGCAACTCCAAAAGCTGAAATTAAGGTGAATTTTGCACCATAAAGTAATAACCAATGCATGTCTTCACCATTTCGGTTCGTTCCTAATAAATGTTGTTCAGAAGGTGGAAATGGCGCCCTTCCGATGATATCACCCTGTTCATTTTTAACAAGCACCTGATGATTAAAATCCTTTGGCCCATAATAAGGATATAAGAGACTCATGATCAATAGAAGAAGCAGTAAGGTTGATCCAATAATCGTCTTTTTGTATTTTCTCATATACTAACCGCCCCCTTCCCTTTGATTAACTTAGAAATAAACCATCCTGCAGTTTCGATTATCACCAATGGAATGGATAACATAAGCAAACACATAACAAGGATAAAAAATTCTCCATCCATAAAAATGATTTTAAACAATTGTTGATTAAACCCGCTAATATTAAATAAAATTTCGACCAAATAAATATTGGATAGTAATATCCATACGATTGTTCTTAACTGCAATATTAAAAGTGGAAAAATGTTTCTCAGCATATGGACAAGTAATGTCCAAACTCTGTCCATTCCCTTTGCCTTCGCATAGAGAACATATTGTTGTTCTTGTTCCTCATCAATAATCTTAATGAGAAATTGTAGTAATAAGAAAAATGGTAGAAAAGAAACGGTCATAATTGGAACAAAATAAGGCTTATGACCAAATAATCCATACAGTTGTAAAAATTTTAATCCTGTTGATTTATATAGGGTGATAACAAAAAACTGGAATAATAAAATAATGAGTAAATCCGGAATACCTTCGAAGAAATTAAGTCCATTTTTCAATTTATTTTTTACTTTTTCTGGTGAGAGGAAAATCAATAAAGCCGAAATCATTGCAAGGAAAATGATAAATAAAAGACTGCATAATAGAATTGTCATCGTATACTGATAGCTCTCAGCAATATGTAATTTTTTAAGAATTTCTATGTATTTATCTTGATTTGCTTGAAGTAACAATTGAAAATCGGATTTAAGATTAACCCAAAAACTTTCAAAGTTAACTTCTATATGATCCTTTCCAATCCCTAATAATGAGGGAAGATTAAAAATAAAAAGAAATCCTCCTATTATTAATACAATTCTGACAAGTCCCCGGAAAAATCGCTTCATTTTATCCCACCCTACTATTTTTGTTAAAAAATTACAGTCCCTTTCCTTTTTACCATTTTATTAGTATTTTTGCAATATTCCTAATTTATTTTAATAAAAAGACGCTTCGGCCCTCCCTCCGAAACGTCTTTTTATTCATTGGATATCTAACTTCCTAAGTTCAGATTCTAGCTGCTCTCGTTTTAGATTATACGACTGCCAGGGGAGGTCTTCAGCAAGGACATCCTGTTTTCGTTCTAAGAGAACTGTTTTTAATTCCGGAAAATCCTGGTCTTTTTCATAGAGTTCGATTAATCCTAAAACTCCTGTAAAAGATAGGTTATTGAGGTAATGAACATCAATTTTCCCGCTGAACTCGTACCGATTCAGATTCTCACTCACGACAATTTTATCTAAATCAATCATTGTAATAGCCGTATAATAGATTAATGATGAAATAAAGTAAAAATGAAATAATGATAGCTTATCCACCCATATTTTCACAAGTGTATACGTAAAAATAATAACAAGATAAATCATAAACGAATGGACAAGAACCCTTGTGAACGTAAATCCATACGCATCTTCATACATACTTAACCGCATATAGGCAGAAGTAAGCATAACAGAGCTCGCGAGGACAAGGATGGTTGACATTATTTGTGTGGCTCTTTGCAAAAACCCTGCTGCCCTCTTTACGTACGTTAATACGATGACTGTTATTGATAAATTGATCAGTGTAACAAACAGGAGCTCAAAAAAACCCTTTCGAGCGTATTCTGCATAGGTAAAGTCTTCCGATAAAGACCCGCTGAAGAAATACCGAAATTGAACCAGTATAAACAAAAGATACACTAAATTAATGATCACAAGAACTGTAATGGTGATTATCCCATCTAGTTTAAGGGGGTTCTCATTTGTTGGCTGTCTCATTACATTAATACGTCGGGTATAAAGGATTTGCATGAAACCAAAGAAGGCAAACGTGCAAATTAAAATAACTATAAGTCTAAAGATTCGTTCCCCATTGATGACTTGAAACCATTGGGGGATGCCGCCAATTAATTGTTCGAATTGTGAATCTGCCGATATTAGTAAGTTCAATACAACAAATAAGATTGGCAGTGAGATCGCAATCCCGAGAAATACCTTTTTCCATACTATTAGTTTGTCATCATGACCGCTTTGTTTTAAGATCTTCCCAATCAATGATACAAAACCGATATTAAATTTTACTGATTGGATTAAGCGTATAAATATCAATGTAATAAAAGCAGGTTTATTCCATTGAAAATTTTTCGGACTAGTTATTAACACCAAATGAAAGATTACCAGCCCAGGGATCACCAAGATATTTAAGCCATAAAAGAGAAAGTTATTAGTTAGGAAGTAGTTGGCCGACATCAGCCAAACACAACAAAGAATTAAGTATCCTAACCGTTGATGGGAAAATTGATAGCGTCGGTACCGCCAAAGAAACACTGAATAAATTGCGGAAATAAACACGAAGTAGGAAATCCCTATCTCACTGCGAAAAAATGCTTCTTCTGCTAAAATACCAAGCAATAAACATAATAATAAGAAGATCCAAGCAGGCTTACCTATTTTTGTTTCTATTTTCGTTTCCATCTTCATCCCTCATTTTGTATAGATTTTCTATATATATAGTTTTACTAGGTATGTATCCAAAAAAAATGCTTATACCGAAGCTTTTCTTCCCCACTGATATCCAATCCAACTGATTGGATATAAGATGATGGTAAAAAGGATACAAGCAAAAATAAACGTTTTCGTTAACAATGGGGCAAACCATGAATGCGGAATAATTTGAAACACAGTAAGGATCATTAGAATTAAATTTGGAATAAGAGAAAGTAAAAACGTTTTATTTAGAAGCACCCTTCCATTATGGCCAAACCCCTTTCCTATTTCGTATCCTAATAAGGCCCAAAAAAATAGATACAAAATAGCAATCAAGGCGGGAATCGCTGTCAGGTGGTTCCAAGCAGCTGTGATCCATTTCCATTGATAGACATTGTGAGCAAGGGTAAGTAAACTCCCCCCTCCGAAAAAAAGTACATTTAAAAGGATAAACAGCCACTTCATATTGCTGGGAGTAACAGAAAACTCATCTCTCCAAATTTGGATAATTTCCTCTGGAGTGCCTAGGCGGGATACAATTAAATCATAAACTATATCCACATCCTGAACTCCTAATTCAAACAGAATTTCATCGATATGTGACTCATATTCACGGAGAATTTCTTCTTTATCTAAATGGTCTCCTAATCCCTTTGCCAATTCATTCAAAAACCTATTCTTCGGCCGTTCCATGCTTCGATCTCCCTATCACCTTGTTCATCACTTTAACAAAGTCCTGCCATTCACGTGTTTTTTCACCCAATAATTCTTTTCCTGCTTTTGTGATCTTGTAGTACTTCCGTGCCGGCCCCTTTTCCTGTTCCTTCCAGTAACATTCAATGTACTCTTGCTTCTCAAGTTTATGTAGTGCAGGATACAAGGTTCCCTCTTTTACACTCAGATCATTATCACTTCGTTGTTCCAGCTCTTTCACGAGTTCATAGCCATACATATCTCGTTCGTTTAATAGCTGAAGCAGGATTAAGGAAGTACTGCCCTTTACTAATTCCCGGTTAAACATCTTCTCACCTACCTAGATATTTTAGGTACATAGATATTCTATATTGAATCCTTCTAAATGTAAATAGCTTAAAAAAAAGTGACGATGCTTTCATCGTCACTACACTTTGCTTATTTTGCTCTCCCGTTATTTCTAAGCACCTTAATGTTTTGGTCACGCTCGCCTCCATCAGATAATTCCTCTGAAAACTCGTGTTTCGCTTCGGCTCCAACTACTTCACCATGCTTGATAGTCCTTGGTGGCAAATTATTATTTGGCGCCGCTTGTTCATTCCAATCTCCCATTACTATCACCTCGATACATAGTATTTAAAGTTTGGGATTATCCTATGCAAAAAAACAAAACGCTTGGATTTTTCCAAGCGTTTTTCAATGGAATTAGATCACCATTTTTTTATTTTCGATCAGTTCAATTTCGTGTTCATCAATCATATCCTGTTCTCGAAGCTTTTTAATTTTAAAATGGTAAATCAAGTAACATGCACCCACAAATGGAACTCCTAAATATAGAGCTAAGCGTTGTGCTGGGTCAAATGCTAAACTTACTAAAACCGAAACGTTTAATACTAAGGCGATTAGTGGTAAAACCGGGTAAAGTGGTGTTTTGAACTTAAGGTCTGCGACTTTTCCACCTTCGCGGATAAATCTTCTGCGGAAGGCAATTTGTGAAGCAGTAATGGAAATCCAGCCAACTTGAGCACCCAAACCAGCGACGGAAAGAAGCCACATAAATACCGTTTCTTCTGCAAAGAAACCTGAAAGTAATGATAATAAAGCAATACCAATTGTGAAAAGTAGTGCGTTAATCGGTACGCCTCGTTTATTTACTTTTGTGAGAATAGGACTCGCCATTTTTTCTTTTGACATCGCATACAACATCCGGGTTCCCGCATATAATCCAGAGTTTCCAACAGAAAGCAGTGCTGTAAGGATAACAAAATTCATAATATCTGCAGCGTAAGGAATACCAATACTATCAAATACGACAACAAATGGACTTTCAACAACCCCTGCTTTGTCCATTGGAATTAAACTAGATACAACAAATATAGCTAATACAAAGAACACAAGGGTACGCCATACAGTTTGTTTAATTGATTTTGGGATGGTCTTTTCTGGATTTTCGCTTTCCCCTGCAGCTATCCCAATCAATTCTGTTCCTTGGAAAGAAAAATTAACCGCGATCATGGTAACAATTAATGCTGAAAATCCGTTAGGTAAAAGACCGTGTGCAGTAAAATTAGATAAATATGGTGCAGCTTGACCGCCATTCATGTCAATTAATCCAAACATGGCAGCGCCGCCTAATGCGATAAACAGAATAATTGCTAAAATTTTTATACTTGAAAACCAAAATTCTGCTTCACCAAATGCTCTTGCAGATAGAGCATTCAGTAAGAATAAAATGACCGCAAAAATACCACTCCAAATCCATACTTGAACATCAGGAAACCATCTTTGCATAAGTTGACCAGCAGATAGAAACTCTAAGGCAACTGTAACGGACCAGCCTAACCAGTATAGCCAGCCGAGCGCAAATCCTGTTCCTGGTCCAATAAATTTTGTCGTGTACGTTTGAAACGAGCCTGAAACAGGCATGGCTACAGACAATTCTCCGAGACAAAGCATGGTTAGAAACATGATAAAACCGCCAACTATATAGGCGAGGATGGCACCTATTGGGCCAGCCTGACTGATTGTGTAGCCAGAACCCAAGAATAAACCTGAACCGATTACCCCACCCAAAGAGATCATAAATAAATGTCTCGTCTTCATCGTCCGTTTTAATTCATGATTCGAATTGTTTTCCTGCAAATTCATTAAATTTCCCCCTTCTCCCCAAACAAAAGAATACGCTTCCAACTCTCAATATCCAAAAAAGTAGGATAATTTTTTGCTAAAGGCAATAATTAAACCTTTACCATTAGAAATTATAGAGAAATAGTAGTCTATTAACAACAGATAATAATTTCTAAATTATCACTATATTTTTATAAATGTAGAATGCAAATTTTGTGCCAAAATTAAAATCATCTAAAATGTGTATATTCTTTGAACAGACAAGCAAAATATTTTTGCATCTCAATAAAAATTTTGCACTTATGCTGCAAAAATAATTTTTCCACTAAAAAGGAAAACCATTTATCTACAAATAGGGAAAAATAAAGGAAATACCTAACTAATGCCAATATTCTTTGCAAATTTAACACTTTTTCAATAAAACTGCAAAACTATTTTGCATTATTAAGTTTTATTTGATTAAATAGTTGCATAAAGGATTAATCAAAGGGAATGAATCTAAATGGAGAAAAATAATCATACCGTCAATTATTTGCATTACCTAAATCGGATTTATAAACGGATCTTAGACGAGGTAGATGTGGGTGTCCATGCAGTAGATGAAACGGGGAAAACAATTATTTATAATAAAAAAATGATGCAAATGGAGTCCATGGACCTTCAAGATGTTATAGACAAAAACCTGCTTGATGTATTTATGTTTAAAGACGACCAATCTAGTACACTAGTAAAAGCACTCCAGGAGGGCAAAGAAACAAGAAACGTCAAACAAACTTATTTTAATAATAAAGGCAGCGAAATTACGACCATTAACAATACCATTCCTATTTTTAACAACGAAAAACTACAGGGTGCTGTCGAAATCGCCAAGGATGTAACAAAGCTGGAACGTCTCATTAAAGGCAACCTAAATAAAGGGCAGACCAGATACACTTTTGATAAAATCATTGGAAACAGTCCAGCTATTAAAGAAGTTATTGAATCTGCCAAACGTGCAACTAGGACCTCTTCCTATGTTTTAATTGTTGGAGATACTGGTACAGGGAAGGAACTTTTTGCTCAGAGCATCCACAATGGGAGCACTCGGCTATCTGGCCCGTTCATTTCACAAAACTGCGCTGCCCTGCCTGATAATCTAATCGAAAGTCTTCTGTTTGGAACAAAACGCGGTGCCTTCACGGGGGCGGTCGACACCCCTGGGTTATTCGAACAAGCCAATGGAGGTACCTTGTTACTCGATGAGATTAACTCATTGAATCTAAATTTGCAGGCAAAATTACTACGTGTTTTACAGGAAAAAACGATAAGGCGAATTGGGGATACGAAGGATACGCCTGTGGATGTTCGAGTCATTGCCAATATGAATGAAGATCCGATTGATGCGATTGCTAATAATCGGATGCGCAAAGACTTATATTATCGTCTGGGAGTTGTCACTATTTTTATCCCTGCGTTAAAGGAGCGAAAAGAGGATATTCCATTATTAGTGGAGAGTTTTATTCAAAAATACAATGAACTGTTTCAGATGAATGTAAAAGGTTTATCAGAGGAAGTTAAACAGTCATTTTTCGAGTATGAATGGCTGGGGAATGTCCGCGAACTTGAGCATATCATTGAAGCTGCGATGAACATTATGATTGATGAGGAATGGATTTCCTACTCTCATTTACCCTACCAATATCGAAGCAAAATGCAGATGAAAGAGAGAATGATTCCCCTTTCCACGGTGGACACCTTTATTAAGGAACATTCAGATGCAGCAGTACCACTAAAATATCAAATGGAGCTATTTGAAAAATCTTATATTGATCATGTATTATCCAAAAATGATTTTAATATATCCCGGACTGCTAACCTTCTCGGACTAAGCCGCCAAAGCCTGCAGTATCGGATGAAGAAATTAAATATTACAGGAAAATGAGATTTTATTAATTGCTGTGTTAAAGGTTAATGCTGATTTTGGCACTCTGTTGATTGGAGCGGAAGGCACGAAGACTCCTGCGGGAGTACGGGGCAGGGGAGACCCCGCAGGAGCGCAGCGACGAGGAGACTCCCCGGACCGCCCGCGGAAAGCGAAGTGCCTGGAGCGGAAATCAACAGACTAGTTTAACACAAACTATTAAATACGTCGGAAAGCTAGATGCTTTCCGCTTTTTTTATGCTGATCCAGCACAAAACTACCTTTTTTTACATAAAATTATTATAGAAAAGTAAATTAGTTTGATAAATGGAATCTTTATTCCACTGAATTCCCTATAGGCAATAAACTAATACAAGCATAAATATTCCATTTATTCTCCATACTAAGAAGAAAAGATGAGGTGAATAAAATGGGACTACTCAACTCGTTTAACCAATGGAAAGAGACTAAATATCAAAATCATGTCTCAAATATGAAAGAGCAAGGCAAATGTCCTGACTGTCACGGCCGTGGCTATACCGTATATCCTTATAATGAATTTGCTTACTTTAATTCATTTGAATGCCCAGGCTGCCAAGGTACAGGTCAATATACTGATTGGGAAGAAATGCAGTAAATTGAGAATAAATACAAATCCCTCCATTAATTCCGTTTGGATTAATGAAGGGATCTTTTTGATTTCATACCTTTATCATTTGGCTACTTAGATTCGTTTCTTAAGTTGACTTTGATACGTTTTTGACGTCCTAACTTCAACAGTTAGTGAGCCTCCATTTACGGTCGCTTTTAAAATTAAAGGCACACCCGTAGTATTTTTAAATCTAAAATCTTTACCCCCATAAGAAACTGTCGCATCTCTTCCTTTTGGCACGTAACCTACTGTTAATGAATGGTGGTGTTTTTCGATGTACTGGACGGCCAATTGATCGATCGCATTATATAAAGTAGAAGAAGTTTGACATATGCCCCCGCCATACCCTTCAACCAACTTACCGTAATTTATTTCCGGTGCTTTTTGGTAACCGTGTTCAGCATCACTCGGGCCAACTGTTGTATTATATGAAAAAGAATCATTGGTCCCAAGGATGACATTATTTATTGCCTCTGCTGAGAGTTTAATATTTTTAGTTCGTCCCACCGTCCCACTATTAAAATGGGTCGTATATGAGGCGACTACTACGTCATCTAATTGGGAAGCCTCCTCAGCCTGATACCCGCTCGCATTCACATATAATGGCAATTCCACATTGCCGCCTTTTTCTGAAACCAACATAATCTTATCTGCCAATTCTTCTTCATCAAGAATTTGTTGAGGGGTCCCTTTGATGATATTCCCTTCTTCATCAAGTTTATCAAGAATCATTCTTTTGTCGTAGCCAGGCTTTGATTGGGTTCCTCGAGCTAGTTCTCTTGTCAATTTTGATATTTCGACTTTATAATTGTCAGGATTCGTTATGTATCCTAAATCCTTTGTATTAAAAGTTTTTACGATGTCTTTTGTGTTTGGATCCAAAATATTTACATATACAGGTCTTGCTTCTTCCCGTTTTCGTTCTTCTTCCCGTTTCTTTGCTTCAGCCAGCTTCTTTTCTTCTTGTAACTTCTTCTCTTTTTCAATTTGTTGTTGCTTTTCTGCTGCCTTTGCCTCTTTTACTTTTGCAGTTTGTCCAGAACATCCAGTGCCAATTAAACACACCGCTGCCAATAGTGATATTACCCAATTACGCTTCGCCATTTTCTACCACTTTACTCCTTTTTGTATAGCCTTATGCCCTTTTATATTGTTAGACGATATTCAAGGGGATATGTTTCATATGACTCTCCTATTCTATTCCATTTTTTATGCCAATGTCCTGCTAAAAAATTGGAAATCCTTATATAAAAAAGGAGATTAATTTGATGTTCGGGATTTGTTAAGCTTTTTTTAAAAGGTACGTAGCAACTAAGCCCAAATTCTCATATGGTATTATCAAAGCAGAAATTAATTTAATATCAATACTCCTTTAGTCCTCAATTTACTCCATCAAATGATTCCTTGCAAACAAAATGATTCTGCTCCCTAGCCATAATTGAAATTAAGGGGGACATACCATGAGAGAAATCTTAATTTTAGTTAGCATTTTATTATTTTCTGTATCTCTAGTTTTAGGCTTAGTATCTCAGGTCCATCGAAAAAGCGGAAAAGGAATTTATTATTCTCTAGCCACAATCTGTCTAGTATGCGTTTTTTTCTTATTGTTTTTTCAAAACTGGAACATTGCTGGCCTTTGGAGTGGTGAACCTGTCAATCCCCCTAAAACGGAGTCTCCTATAGGGCCTGGACAAAATAATGATGGTAAGGACATTGCTGATGAGGAACACCCCCCATCCGTGGAGCCTGAGGAAGAAGAACCAAATGACCCTCACCCCACTACTCCTGAACAAATTATTCTGGGTGATAACGAAATAGTTGAATACAAAGTTGTTAAGGGAGATACTTTATTTTCCATTGCCACTAGGGCCGAAGTGACGGTGGAAAAAATAAAGCAATGGAATAATCTATCCTCCGATGCCATCTTTGTAGATCAAATCTTAAAGCTTTATGGAAAGAATGTGAAGCCGACTCCACCTAAGCAGGACCCTCCACCGACAACAGCTTCCTCTGTTATTATTTCAGAGGGAAGCCCTCAGCAAAAACAGATCTCATTTACCTTTGATGCTGGAAGTGATGCCGCAGGGATAAGAATATTGGATGTCCTTAAAAAGCATAAGGTCAAAGCTACGTTCTTCCTTACAGGTAAGTGGGTTGAGAAGTATCCTAGCCTTGCCAAGAAAATTGTCGAAGAAGGACATGAAATTGGTAACCATTCTTACTCTCATCCTGATGCCGTAAAAACAACTGCCAATGCGTTAAAACAGGATATCATCAAAGCAGAAGAAGCTATTAAGGAGGCAACAGGAAAATCTCCACAGCCCTATTTTCGTTTTCCTTTCGGGTCGTACAATTCTACCGCCCTCAAAACTGTTGGTACAGCGGGATATCCCTTTAGCATCCAGTGGTCACTTGATACAATTGATTGGAAGCAGCCAGCCACTGAAGTCATCATTTCCCGTATAAAAACAGGAGCAAGCAACGGTGATATCATCCTTATGCATATCGGAGGAATAAATACACCGGAAGCCATCGACCAAGTCATTCCATGGCTAAAGGACCAAGGCTACCAACTCGTCCCGTTAGGCGTTCTATTAAAATAAAAAATGGTGCCTGACACCCCAATGGGTGTCAGGCACCAAATAGACTTAAATCTAAATATTAATCTCTATCTAGGAGGGCTGCCCCAGATATTCCAGGCTTGGTCATTTCATAGATGTTTAAAATCAGATCTAATTCTTCTTCAGTAAGGACATCATACTTTAAGCATAGTTCACGAACCGATTTCCCAGTTACAGTTGCCTCTCTGGCGATTCTTGCTGCCACTTCATAGCCGAGATGCGGGTTTACTGCCGTTATTATGCCGACACTCTTTTCGACATTCTCTCTTAAGCGTGCCTCATTAGCCTCGATACCTACTAAACAATGGTCGGTAAATGAACGAAAGCCGTTGTTCATAATGCTAATTGATTGAAGTAAATTAAATACCAATACCGGTTCCATTACGTTCAATTCAAGTTGCCCTGCTTCTGACGCAAGACAAATGGTATGGTCATTCCCAATCACTTGGAAGGCAATCTGATTAATTAACTCTGGCATGACAGGATTCACTTTTCCTGGCATAATCGATGAACCTGGCTGACGTGCGGGCAGTGAGATCTCACCTAAGCCAGCACGGGGACCCGAAGCCATTAACCGGAGGTCATTGGCAATTTTTGACATATTCATCATACATACTTTAAGGGCAGCTGAAACTTCAGTATATGCATCCGTATTCTGCGTGGCGTCAACTAAATGTTCAGCATTGACCAATGGAAGCCCACTAATGTCCGCCAGTTCTTTAACAACATCTTCGATATATTGAGGGTCTGCATTTAAACCTGTTCCAACCGCAGTAGCTCCCATGTTCACTTCATACAAATTTTCACGGGATTGGTTAATTCGCTTTATATCCCGTTCTAGCACACGGGAATATGCTTCAAACTCTTGGCCAAGGCGAATAGGAACAGCATCTTGGAGATGGGTACGACCCATTTTAATTACCGTTTCAAATTGCTTTGCTTTTTCTTTAAATACCTTATGCATATCTTTCATCGTCATAATTAACTTTTCTAATACTCTTAGTGTGGCAATATGAATGGCAGTTGGAAAAACATCATTTGTGGATTGCGACATATTGACATGCGTATTGGGACTTAAATGCAAATAAGCACCTTTTTCATATCCAAGCAACTCAAGTCCACGGTTGGCAATCACTTCGTTTGCATTCATATTCATGGAGGTCCCAGCCCCACCTTGGATTGGGTCTACAATGAACTGATCGTTCCATTTCCCTGCAATAATTTCATCTGCTGCTTGGCAAATTACATCCCCAAGTCCACTATACAAACGCTTCGTTCTCGTGTTTGCAATCGCTGCAGCTTTTTTAATCATCGCAAGAGCAATAATTAATTCTTCATGAATTCGATAACCTGTGATTGGAAAATTTTCAACTGCCCTTAGTGTCTGAATACCGTAGTAAGCATTTACTGGTATTTCCTTTTCCCCTAAGAAGTCTTTTTCGGTTCTTGTAGTTTCCATGATTACCTCTCCCACCCTTTATAAAAACTCTTGATGTGTAATTGTTACTCACACCAAAATAATAACAGTTAAAACAACCTTTGTCTCTCTTTTCACTGTAATTACTCTGTTAATATAAAAATATCTGTAAAAAAAAAGAGGTTGATCAAAAAAAGTCTATCATAACTTTTGAGATCAACCTCTTTTTTCAATTAACTCGAAATAACTATTATTTAAAAGACCGATTGAATTTTTCCAAAAGTACCCCGAATAATTCACGTTCCTCATCCGACCAATCTTCTAGTAATTCAGCAACTCTCTTCAAGCGTGCCTGTTGATAATCAAATAATTCCGTTGCACCCAGTTCAGTTAATTGAAGAGAATATGCTCGACCATCCAATGGATCGGGAATTCGATATAAATATTCTTTATGTTCTAGAGCGGCTGCCTGTCTACTGACTGTCGAAATATCCAGATTAAATTCATCTGCTAATACTTTTACTCCGACAGCACCCTTTTCATTAATTCTTCGTAGGATTAAATAGGCCGATCGATCAAGATTCCCCAATTTCTTATTACTCGAAATTGACGTGGTTCGGCGGATCAGAATGGCTAATTCAAGCTCGATTAATTCTAAAGAATGTCCATGCATTTACTTTTCTACCTCACTGTTATTTCCTCATATAAATTATGATAACATACTCACATTCTCATTTGTAAGAAACACTATTTGACTGTTATGGCAAAAGCACTATTGACGTAGTGGAAATTGATTGTATAATACAATCATATACTTTCATCATACAACTAATTCAAGAAGATGGAAAGAATCACATAGGGGGAAATTTAATGGCATCAGCATCAAAAACTAATACCGCACCACCTCAACAGAGACAGTTGAAACCCAATGAAAAGGCAGGTTTACTTAGCCAGCCAAAAGCAGTTTGGGCCGTTTTTTTTGCAAGCATTATAGCGTTCATGGGGTTGGGTTTAGTTGATCCTATTTTGCCGGCAATTGCCGAACAACTTCATGCCTCACATAGTGAAGTTACCTTGCTGTTCACTAGTTATAATGCAGTTATGGCGGTTGCCATGCTTATTACTGGGGTGATTTCTACAAGGCTGGGCATCAAATGGACGTTATTGTCAGGAATTGTGATCATTGCAGTCTTTTCAGCACTCGGAGGATTTTCAAACGGGATTTGGACCCTGGTTGGACTTCGAGGCGGATGGGGACTCGGAAATGCACTTTTTGTAGCTACAGCTTTATCAGCAATTGTTTCACTATCAAAAAGTGGAACTGCAAAAGCGATCATCTTATATGAAGCAGCAATCGGTCTTGGTATTTCTGTTGGCCCCTTACTTGGCGGATGGCTTGGTGGAATGTCTTGGCGAGGCCCATTTCTTGGAGTAGCCGCATTAATGATTATTGCCTTTTTTGGTCTCTTAATATTAATGCCAAAGTCAACCACACCAACCGGCGTAAAATCACGTTCTTCGTTAATGGATCCATTCCGCGCCTTAAAACATCGTTCACTTTTAGTCTTCGGTATTGCAGCGGCACTTTATAACTTCGGCTTCTTCACTTTGCTTGCATATGCACCATTTGTTATGGGCTTGGATGAGCATGGATTAGGATTTGTCTTCCTTGGCTGGGGAGTTTTACTAGCTATTACCTCAGTTTTTATGGCTCCAAAAATGACTGAATGGTTTGGAACCATCAAATCAATGTGTTTGATGTTAATATTATTCGCCCTGCTTTTGGTGGTAATGGGAATATGGACATCTACTCAATGGGTCATCATTGCAGCTGTTATTTTAGCGGGCGCCTTTTTAGGTAATAACAATACACTAATTACAACAGCCGTGATGAATGCAGCCCCAGTTGAACGATCAACGGCTTCTGCTGCCTATAGCTTCCTTCGATTTATTGGAGGCGCGGTAGCCCCATTTACGGCAGGTAAACTTTCCGAAATCTATAACCCAAGTGTACCATTTCTAGTTGGAGGCGGGTTTGTGGTCGTTTCAGTCCTATTTATCTGGGCTAATAAAAAACATATTAATCATGTAGATAATATCGAAATTGGCCATTAAAATGAAAGCAGGATCTGTGAATGAATCGCAGATCCTTTTTTTCATTGGCTGTGTTAAACTTGTCTGTTGATTTCTGTTCCAGGCACTTCAATCAACAGAGTGCCAAAATCAACATTAACCTTTTACACAGCCTTTTCATTAGTGAATATCTTTTTTCTTAAATCGGCCTCCACGAACTTCTGAAATGTCACCAATCGCTAAAAATGCGTTCGGGTCAATATCCTGAACAATCGTATTTAATTTTGACTCTTCCAACCTCGTAATAATACTGAAGATGACCTTCTTACTATCACCAGTGAAAGCACCTTGCCCATTAATATAGGTTACTCCCCTTCCAAGTCTTGCATTGATTGCATTTCCAATTTCTTCTGCATCGTCACTGATAATCCACACTGATTTGGATTCTTCCAGACCGGCTACAACGGTATCAATAGCTTTGGACGCAATTACATAAGCTAGCAAGGAATACATGGCACGGTCCCAACTAAACACAAAACCTGCTGCACCTAATATAAAAATATTAATAAACATAATAATTTGCCCAACAGAAAATGGAACTTTTTTGGTAATCAAAAGTGCAAGTATTTCTGTTCCATCTAAGGCCCCACCATTGCGGATGACGACCCCTACCCCTGTCCCAAGAATCATACCGCCAAAAACGGTGGCGAGGAGAATGTCATCTGTAAATGCCGGAATGGGATGAAAAAATGAAGTGAAAATTGATAAAACAATAATTCCATACACGGTTGATATAGCGAAGGTTTTTCCCATCTGCTTATATCCCATATAAACAAATGGCAGGTTTAAGATGAGGAGGAAAATCCCTAATTTCCATCCTGTGATATGCGCAAGCATAATAGAAATACCTGTAATTCCACCATCAATAACATGGTTTGGAACTAGAAATATTTCTAACCCTGTTGCCATTAAGATTGCTCCTATGGTGATGGCGATTGCTCGGAGTACGATTTTCCTTAAAGGTAACTTTCGGTGTTGAACTTTTTCTTGTATAAGTTCTGTCACATCATCACATCTTTTCATAAAAATTTTCCAGTAATTATTTCAATAATATGTGAAAAATCTATATCTATTGGTTAATTATATCACTTTTTCACAAAAAAGGTGAACTCAAGTTCATCTTTTAATAATTTACTTTGTTAATCTACCCTTTTTTTCCAAAAAAATAGCTAAAATCCTAAGATTTTAGCAAAGTAAATAAATTTACGAACCTTCTGTTGCACGTTCAGTGATAATATCTTCAATGACACGATGTTTACTTAGTTGACCGGTGTGAATGATCTGCTGACCTAATTTACGTTTCATCGATACCATTTGGTCCACTTCCTTTAAAAGAAGGCCGGAAAATAATAAATAAGGAATCACAATGATTTTTCCAGTCGCATTTTTTGAAATGGTCTCAAGACCTTCTGGAAGTCTCGGCTCAGTTGCTGCTAAATAACAAACTTGAATATTCTCTATTCCAAGTCGATAACTAATCCCTCTAGCAATGTCAGCAAAGGCTGTGTGAATACTCTTGTCACTACTTCCCCTACCGACAATTAGAATCGAATCCTTAGGTGTTAGATCGGTGACCGTTTCCTTAACCATCTCAGCAATCCCATCGAGAATTTTTCCTTGAACCCCAAATGGATCTCTTATCTTTACATTGATGGTAGGATAGCGCTCGCTAAGAGAGGAAAGAGCTTGTGGAATATCTTCTTTAATATGACCAGCAGCCAATAAAAATAAGGGAACGACAGTTATCTCTGTCGCTCCCCTTTCTACACAGTGCAGAAAGCCCTCTTCAATACCTGGCTTGGTCAACTCGAGAAAACAGACTTCCTGAATTTCAACATTTATTCGTTCCATCACTCTATGAATAAAAGATTTGGCTTCTTCAGCTCCCTCTTTTGAACGTGTACCATGGCCAATGTATAGAATTGCTTTCACCCTCACTGCTCCTTCCTTGCTTCCCTTACTATCCTTTACCATTTAAGACATTACCATACTTTCCTCTTAAACGAGAGAAGGAACCACTGAATCTTTTAGAGAATGTTCTTCTCTTTTAGATAAGCAAATACTTGTTCCACCGCTTCTTCAACTGTTACTTGATCTGAATGAAGTGTAATTTCTGGTTGTTCTGGTGCTTCGTACGGTGAGTCAATTCCGGTGAAATCCTTAATCTCCCCGCGGCGAGCTTTCGCATACAGCTGCTTTGGATCTCTACGTTCACATTCTTCAATCGGGCATTGCACAAAGACTTCAATAAATTCACCGTCTTCGAACAAAGCACGGACTTGGTCACGATCAGAACGGAATGGAGAAATAAAAGCGGTCGTCACTACTTTGCCACTGTCGACAAACAATTTGGCCACTTCGCCAATTCTTCTTATATTTTCAGTTCGATCATAATCGGAAAAGCCAAGATCTTTATTTAATCCGTGGCGAATATTATCCCCATCTAGAACATATTCACTTATTCCCTGGCGGAATAATTCGTTAGATACCGCATTAGCGATTGTTGATTTTCCAGACCCTGAGAGTCCAGTAAACCAAAGAGCACAGCTTCCATGCCCATTTCTTTCACGTCGATTTTCTTTAGAAATAGATGTTTCATGCCATGTAATATTTGTTGGTTTAGCCATAGATTTAATTCCTCCTTACACGGTAGCTGTTTCTTTCATTCCTTCAATCAGTACTTCAACAACCTCTTTACGGCTAAAGGTTGATGGTGGCAATACGCCTGCGCGAAGCATCTCTCTTACTTTTGTCCCGGAAAGGATTACTCTGTCTTCCTTGCTATGCGGGCAAGTTTTATCAGAAGCCATTCCTTCACATTTGTTGCAATAGAAGCTATGCTCAAAGAACAATGGCTTAATACCAAGCTCTTCTTCTGTAAAATTACTAAAAATGTGTTGGGCATCGTATGTTCCGTAATAGTTACCAACACCAGCATGGTCACGGCCAACAATAAAGTGAGTACAGCCAAAATTCTTACGAGCAAGTGCATGGAAAATAGCTTCCCTTGGACCTGCATATCTCATTGCTGCTGGGTACACACCTAACTGTGCGCGCTCCTTTGGATAATAATTATCTAGTAACACGCGGTAGCTTTTCAGACGAACATCTGCTGGGACGTCATCTGACTTCGTTTCGCCAACTAGAGGGTTTACAAACAATCCATCAACAGTCTCAAGAGCCGCTTTTTGAATGTATTCATGGGCGCGATGAATCGGATTTCTAGTTTGGAATCCTACAACTGTCTTCCAGCCTTTTTCTTCGAAAATAGCACGTGTTTCCTTCGGTTCAAACCATACGTCACCGAAAACACCTTTTTCTGATTTCTTAACTAAGACGATTTCACCTGCCACATAGACTGGACCTCTTTCATAAAGGCGTTTCACACCTGGGTGGGCAGTTTCTCCCGTTTTATATACTTCAACTGCTTCTTTATCTAGGTCAGGTTCATACCATTCTGAAACCTTAATCACTCCATAAACCTCGTTATTATAAGTAAGTTTGAATTCCTCACCTACAACGAGTGATCCAGCTACCTCGTAAGAAACTGGAAGTGTAACAGGGATGGACCAAATGGTATTGTCTGCTAAGCGCATATTGTTAACAACGGATTCATAATCCGCTTTCCCAAGAAAACCTTTTAAAGGACTAAATAAACCAATTCCGATTAATTCGAGGTCACTTAAGGCAATCGCATCAATTTCTAATTCTTTTATTACTGAAGTTAGATCGTAATTAGGGTCAAACGCTTGAATAAGTTTTCCTCCATGAGGTTTTGGTAAGTATGACATTTTTAATCAACCTTTCATTAAAGTTTTAGATTCATGTTAGTATCGATTAACTTGAAGATGATTTCCCATTCCCCTCCAATGATCTCAGGTAATGGGAAGTGATTCTCTTTATTACGAGTGCAATCCACACTCGGTTTTACTGCTGCCTGACCAACGTCCAGCACGAGAATCACCATTGGTTCCTACCGCTTGGGTGCAAGGGAAGCAGCCAATACTTGGATAGTTTTGGTCATGCAATTGGTTATAAGGGAGATCCTTTTCCTTGATGTACTCCCAAACCTCATCCCAGGTCCAATGAATGAGCGGGCAAATTTTAATATTTTGGAATTTTTCATCCTTATTTAAGAATTGAGTGTCCTTTCTTGTTGGAGACTGCTCCCTGCGCAGACCTGAAATCCATGCCTCTCTTGGGGTTAGCGCCTCACGTAAAGGAATAACCTTTCTGATTTGGCAGCATTGATTAGGTTCCCTTTTCCATAAGGCAGAACCGTATTCCGCTGCTTGTTCATCTAAACTCAATTTAGGAGTTTTTCGTTCGATTTGAAGCTCTGGAAAACGTGCTTCTATTTTATCGATTACCTCATACGTCTCTGGAAAGTGAAGTCCTGTATCTAAAAAAACGATGTGCGCATCTTTTTTAACTTGATAAATTAAATCAATTAATACAATGGCTTCAGCACCAAAACTGGAGGCATAGACAATTTTTTCTTCAGGATACTGGCTGTATGCCCATTCTAAAACAGCACGTGCACCCTTTGTCTGGTCCTCTACGGAAAAAGTATCCGAAATTTGATTCCAGTTTTCATATGTCACTGCTTTTGTCATTCCTGTGGACCTCCTTGTTGAATTACTAGAGTAATAGATCCATATTTTAATGGATCGAGTATGAGCTTAAAATGTCCTTGTATTTATTATTTAAATTTAATCCTACCATACGCATAGGAATTGTCAAGTTGATTTATTACAATATTTTAAAAAGTATTAACGAAGGCTAAGGGATACATTTGTTTACTCGATAAATAAACAAAGCAGACATGATTACATGTCTGCGAAATCCTACTTATTTCCTAGAAACCCCCTATGGAATAATCCTCGATGTCCTTGCCTTTTCAGCTGTTTTTTGAATCTGTTTACTTAAAGGTTTCTTTAACATCAATGCTAAAAGTAAGCTCAACGCAATAAAGATAACAAGCGCGAACAAATCTTTTATCACGACCTCGACAATCATGCCGCCTACTGTTTCACGAAGCATACTCACGGCATAGGTAAATGGCATATAAGGGTTGATCGTTTGAAAAAATGATGAGGTCAAGCTCACAGGAAATGTTGCACCAGAACTTGAGATTTGCAGAACCAAGAAAATAATCGCTAATCCTTTTCCAATATTGCCAAACACCGAACATAAGGAATAAGTGATTGTAACAAATACCATGCTGATAAACATACAAAATACCACAAACCAGAGTTTGTCAACCGCATATGTATGAATGAAAAACAAGTCGCCAAGGGACACAATCACAGCCTGGAAGATTCCGATAGTAAGAAAGGTAATAAGCCTTCCTAAAAAAAGCTGGTACCCTTTAAAGCTAGGGCCAGGATTATCAACATCTACTTTTAGTGAGGCAATTAATAATGTCGCACCAACCCAAAGAGCTAGCATCGTATAAAATGGTGTCATCGCCGATCCATAGTTTGGAATTGGAAAAAGCCGCTTTGTTTTTAATAAGATCGGATTCGAAAGGAAATTACTTTCTTTTTGCGGATCATGCTTTAGAAATTCGATTAAGTCATACATATTTACACTGCTTTCAAAGCTTCTAATTTTATCGGCAGCATTCCTTATGCTTGACTCAAATCCCGGTAAATCGTTGCGTGCTAAGTCCGCTGCTTTGTGGACATACTTCACAAAGGCATAAAACCTCGTTCTAAATAAATCAGCCGCTTTTCGAATGTCATTCTCTAAAGATGGTAAATCCGTTCGCACAAAATCAGCAGCGCGATGGATTTTTTGCTCACTATTCGCAAAATCACTTTTAAAAAAATTAGCAGCTGTATTAGTTGCTTTTGTCAATTTATCAACTTTCTCAAGCAGCTCTGCCTGTGTTTCCACTATATTTCCATGAATTTTTACAAGTTCTTTGTAAATTCTGTTAACCTCTTCTTGTTCTCCTTTGGACTCAGTCTGCGATACAGAAGCTCCCTTCATTTGTTCAAGTGATTGTAGAAGCATGTTTTCTATTTCTGATAGATTGGTTGCAGTATCAGTAATGAGTTCCTTTGCTCTCTGTAAACTAGAAATTTTCTCTTGAAGGGTAATCACTTTAGCTCCTGTTTCTTTGATAAGCGGTAACCGGTCCTCAATCTTTAAAATACTGTCTGCTGCCTTTTCTATCTCTGGGATCCTCTGCTCCAATTCAATTACTTTCTGTCCCTTTGCTTGGATTTCTGGTAACTTCTTTTCTAGTTCAATCGCCGCTTTCCCCACCTTTTCTATTTCAGGCAACGCTTTTTCTAATGCAAAGATCTGCTTTTCCACATTATGTATGGATGGCAATTCTTGCTCCAATTCAATTCCGGCTCTATAAAACCCCTTGAAAATAGCTTCACTTACTATTTTTATAAAAGCTTGGCTAATTTGAGCGGTTACACTTGAGGCTCCTGAACTTACGATTTTCGGAGCTACAGCATTTATTTTTTCATTTACCGTAAACTCGATTTCTGGTTTTTGGGGATTTACCTCTAAAATACTGGATAACTTTCTCGAAAAATCCTTAGGAATGATGAGATAGGCATAATAAAGTCCCCTCTCCACTCCACTTTCTGCTTCAGTGCGATTAACAAAGACCCAGCCAAGTTGATGATTCTTTTTAAGATTCTTGACGGTATCGTTACCGACATTTATTTTTTTCCCGCGTATTTCGGTTCCTTCATCTTCGTTACTAACAGCCACACGAATCCCAGATGTATTACTATACGGGTCCCACATTGACTTTATGTTCACCCAAGCATAAGCCGACGGCAGAACGATAAGTGCACCTATTAACAACACTACAGTAGGCACGCGAAAGATATTTTTCCAATCAGTTTTATATATGCGCCAAACCTTCCCGATCATAATCCCCCCTATATAGACTTCCTGCTGCCTATATCTTTTCACCTTTTGAAAATAATGATGCAAGCGGAATGTGTTTGTCGAGAAGAACAAAAAAACCGCCTGAGGATTTCCTCAGGCAGTTTACTATTTAGAAACGACATTTTCATCTTTATTATAGTTATATTGTGATCGGTCGACTGTAGTAAAGTTTGCAGGTTTGTAAAAACGTAATAAATCTCCATTTACGACTTTATCTGAAAGCTTTAATTTATATTCGACGATCTTTTGATCTTTTTTCGCTTCTTCCGTTTTTGTTTCATCCAATTTCAGACCCGTTTTAGAATCATAGAACTTTCCATCAATAGAAGTGATGGTTGAACTTACAAAATCACCATTTCTGAACGGCACTAAATCATCATGCTGTTTAGATAATAAGTCGGTTCCAAATTGGACATACTCTTTTGTGTCTGTACCTAGCAAGTGAAGTAGGGTTGGAAGAAGATCGATTTGGCCGCCATATTCGTGGTTTACTCCACCTTCCATTCCAGGGACACGAATGAATAATGGTACACGCTGTAAACCAGTACTTTCAAATGGGGTGATTTCCTTTCCAATTACCTGCTCCATAGCTTTATTATGATTTTCAGAAATTCCATAATGGTCACCATACATAACAATGATCGAACGATCATATAAACCTGATTTTTTGAGATAATCAAAGAATTGCTTCAAGGCTTCGTCCGCATATCGTGCGGTTTGAAAATATCCATCGACAGATTTATCACCTGTTGTACCTGGTGCAATCGTAGCATCCTCTTGATTAATTGGATACGGATAATGATTCGATACAGTAATAAATTTTGTATAGAATGGCTCTGGTAATGATTCCAAAAGTGGAATCGATTGTTCATAAAATGGTTTATCCATTAGCCCGTACTCAGCTAGATCTTTAGAATTGATTTGATAATAGTTTGAATCAAAGAACTTGTTGTAGCCAAATGATTTATAAATTTCATTACGATTCCAGAAGCTTCCTGAATTCCCATGGAACACCGCAGAAGTGTAACCTTGCTGACCTAAAATGGCAGGAGCTGCCTCATAGGTATTTAGCCCTTTTGTTGTATAAGCTGAACCTTGTGATAATCCATATAATGAATTTTCTAACATAAATTCAGCATCCGATGTTTTACCTTGTCCTGTTTGATGGAAGAAGTTATCAAAGTAAAGGGTATTTTGATCCTTCGTTAAAGAATTTAAAAATGGAGTGACTTCTTCCCCGTGCAACTTATAATTAATTAAGAAATTTTGCGTTGATTCAAGATGTAAATAAATTACATTCATTCCTTTTCCAGCCCCAAAGTAAGCTGGATTTGGCTCTGCATAATTAGACTTTGTATAGTTTACAACTTCAGTAGTATCATCGCTGCTGGCCATAACTCTTTGAGCGGATGCTTTCGTACTTTGAACAGCATCATAAATAGTGTAATTGTACATTCCTAAATATTTTACGATATAGTTTCTATCGAATCCTCTTGTAAGTAATTGAGGACGGTCTGTTTCAGCTAAAGCTAAGTTCACACTTGAAATCGCAAGTGCCATTGAAAATAGTGCTGCAACTTTCCCGCGATTCATATCCTTGACTTCTATTTTCACAAATCGGAAAACAAGTAAACCAAATAACACAATGACATCAAGAAAGAATAATAAATCGTATGGCTTCAATAAGGAAGTGACACTGCCGCTTACATCGCCAAAGTTTTGAGTCTGCGTTAAGGTTGGCAAGGTAATAAAATCACTAAAGAATCGGTAAAATAAAACATTTGCATATAAAAGGAATGATAAGAGAAAATCTATAACCATTAGCCCTATATACTTTTTTCTACCCTTTAAAAAGAATGATACGCCCAAGAATAGTAAAGCAGATCCGAGCGGATTGATAAATAATAGAAACTTCTGAAGAGAATTTTCAATTCCTAAGTCAAATTGCGTTAATTGAACGATATACGTTTTTATCCATAAGAAAAATACTGTCAAAAAGAAAAAGCCAACATATTTATTAAAAATACTTTGACCTCTTTGCAATAAGTTAATCATAAAGCACCTACCTTGTTATCTATGATTATAAACTTTTAGTTATTATTTTTATATTAATGAAGGACTACTGCCCTCAATGATCTAGTATCTATGTTAACAGCTAAATATGAACAATCCATGAACATTTAATAAAAAAAAAAAAAATGACCAGCACAAGAACATTACTATACTCTCTTTTTTTGAAATGTCAAGGCTCTAAAAAAAATAACAGCAGCTGAATGTTATTTTAACATAGAATCAGCTGCTGTTTATTTTCGTTCCGTTATACTGCTTTCTCTTCTAGGTTACTCTCTTTTCGCTTCATTTTCATAAGCGTTTCATAAACAATCGGTACAATAACTAAGGTAAGCAGCGTCGAACTTGTTAATCCACCGATGACTGTCACACCTAATCCTTTTGAAATAAGCCCGCTTCCTTCCATTCCGAAAGCTAATGGAATAAGTGCACCAATGGTCGCAATGGCTGTCATTAGAATAGGACGCAGGCGTGTCCCAGCCGCCTCAAGAATCGCTTCTCTTGTAGATAACCCATCATTCTCTTTATGAATGACACGGTCAATTAATACAATCGCGTTCGTTACAACAATACCAATTAACATCAACGCACCGATCATTGCAGATACACTTAATGTTTCACCAGAGATCAACAAACCTAATAATCCTCCGATGATGGTAAACGGTAATGAGAATAGGATCGCTAATGGAGCTAATCCTCCTCCAAATGTAATAACAAGTACTAAATAAACTATCGCAATCGCTGCAAGCATGGCTAATCCTAACTGTGTAAAGGATTCTGCAATATCCTCTGATACCCCGCCAATCGAAACATCTACCGTTGAAGGAAGTTTTAGTTTATCTACCTTCTTTTGAACCGCGG
This sequence comes from Neobacillus sp. KR4-4, assembly GCF_042136325.1. Taxonomy (NCBI): domain Bacteria; kingdom Bacillati; phylum Bacillota; class Bacilli; order Caryophanales; family Bacillaceae; genus Neobacillus; species Neobacillus sp. KR4-4. The sequence continues at coordinate 30,069 of NZ_JBHHJU010000010.1, read as the reverse complement.
CAGAAACTTTTGAAACATCTTTTGTCGTAATTTCAGCACTTACACTTGCATAAATACGGCCATCACGTCTGGTGATCGTATCCGATGTATGCCCCTTCTTAATATCAATAACATCCTTTATTGGGACTGCCATACCCATCGGAGATTGAATCGTTTTATCGGTTAAATCATTAATATTTTCAAAATCATCTTTTTCTACATCTAAATAGACATTCAATTCTCTGCCATCATTTTGAATGGTTGTCAATACTTGACGCTGGCCATTACCTGCAAGTTCCATCCCTAGTTGCGCTGCGGTAAGTCCGAGTTGGCTTAACTTTTTCTGATCAGCGACAAGGGTATACTCTTCATAGGTATCAGCAATACTAGTTTTCACATTTTTAAGAGTGTCTTTACTTTTAAAAATTTTCTCTATCTTATTTATAACAGGTTCAATTTCATCCATATTGTCACCATACACATTAAATGAAAGTGCATTTGATGATCCCATACCTGAAAAGTCCTGACTTGCCCATTCTCCCTTGTCATTTCGTTGGTTTAGATCGTTAATTACATTTTCAGTTTCTTTTGAGAAGTTTTTGGTGTCTTTATCATATTCAACAAAAAACATGGCCGAATTGCTTTGTCCTGGATTCATTGGGTTTTCTCCGCCCACGGAAAACTGAATAGTTTTTACTCCGTCTCTGTTCCCAAAAAATTCCTCCGCATCGGTTGCAATCCGTTCCACTTCATCCAAGGTTTCTCCTGGTGCTGGTTTATAAGTGGCCACAACCATTTTTTGTTCATCAGATGGAAGGAAACTTACCCCAATCACCGGTACTAGGAACAAACTGCCAACTAATAATAAAATCGCTAATCCAAAGGTAATGATTTTATGGTTCAAAGACCAGTTAAGAAGCTTTTTATAGCCTGAAGCTAATCTGCCTGGTTTATTTTCAACATGTGTTTGCTTAACTGATACGCCTTTTTTAAATAAAGAGTGAGCCATCATTGGAACAATAGTAATCGCTACTAAAAGAGATGCTAATAAAGCAAAAACAATGGTTAATGCGAATGGTAGAAACATCTCGCCTACTGGTCCTTTAACTAAACCTAATGGAAGAAACACAGCAATCGTTACCACAGTGGATGAAAAAATCGGCATGAACATTTCTCTTGTGGCAGCAACAATTAAGTCTTTCCCACTTAAGGTTTCATTATTAAGAGACATCCTTCTAAAGATGTTTTCGATGACAACAATCGAATCATCAATTACACGGCCTATTGCAACAGTCATTGCGCCAAGGGTCATCATATTAAGAGTAATATTCATTTGTTTTAAAAGTAACATCGCAATTAATATGGATAATGGGATAGAAATAACCGATATGATGGTAGTCCGGAAATTTCTTAAGAAAAGCAAGATGATAATCATGGCAAATATTGCACCGAAAATGGCTTTATTCAGCATGGTTGCAACGGATTCTTCGATTGGCTTGCCCTGATCAAAAATCGTAGTAACATTTAACCCATCAATCTTATCTTCAAAATCACCTAATTTATCTTTAACAGCGTTCACCACATCCACTGTATTTGCGTCCTGTGTGCTTGTAATCTGTACTCCGATGGACTCTTTGCCATTTGTTCTTGAAATTGATTCTGCCTTCCCTACTATCTTAATGGTGGCAATATCTTTTAGTTCAACACTAGGAATCGCAGGAGAAGCTTGAGCCGATTGGGTGGCTTGGCCAGCAGGAATACCTGTTTGTTGGCCCTGGTTTTGTTGGCTGGCTGCTGTACCTTGCTGCGCTGTGCCTGCTGATGAGATAACGGGAATTTTGATCGCTTTTAAGTCTTTTATTGTAGAAACATTCCCATCAATGACAACGGACTTTTGCGTATCTTTAAATGTGTACAATCCTAGTGGAATGGTAACATCCGATGCTTTGATTATATTCTTTACCGTATCTTCTGATAAGTTATATTGCTTTAATTTAGACTCATTAAATTTCAATTGAACTTCGTCAACCTGCTGCCCTGAAATTTGAACGGTTGATACTCCTTCAATGCCTTCAAGTTCTGGAATAATATCCTCTTCGGCTGTTTTAGTTAATTCTGCCAAAGATTGTTTAGTATTTGTAATACTTAATGACATAACCGGGAAGGCAGAAAAACTCAATCGTGAGACTTCTGGCTCCTCTACCCCTTCAGGAAGTTCAAGATTGCTTAAGGCTTCCTTTATTTCATTTTGAGCCTTTTCCATATCCTTATCAAAATTATATTCTATTTGGATAGACGAAGCGTTTTGAAAGGAAGAGGAACTAACAACCGAAACCCCATCTAAATTTTCGACTCGTTTTTCAATCGGTTCCGTAACTTTCTCAGCTACCTGCTCGGGTGTCGCCCCAGGATACACTGCCAAAACTGAAACAAGCGGTGTATTAATATTTGGAATGGTTTCTAGTTTCATGTTCATTCCTGAATACAATCCAGCAATTGTAATAATAATGGTTAATAGCCATACAGCAAACTTGTTCTTCAATGAAAACTGAATGATTTTCTTCATTTTTCTCTCCTTCTTATACCATGTTGACATTTCAATTTGATTCGAATAGGATTGACTATGCGGTCATAACAAATTTAATCATACTGACCGGCCAGTCATAAGTCAAGAATTATACGTTCCTACTTAGGAACAGCTATTAATGGAGGGTTTTTTTTGACAGAAAAGGAGAAAGTAATTATTCAATCAGGGATGAAGCTTTTTGCTCAAAAAGGTTTTTCATCGACATCGATCCAAGAGATTGCTACTGAAAGTAATATTTCTAAAGGGGCTTTCTATTTACATTTTAAGTCAAAAGATGATTTATTACTCTCGATACTGGAATATATTTTTGAGACAATAGAATCTAGCAGGTTAGTTTTTGAAAACCAGGATATATCCCCGCGAGAAAAATTCATCAAACAAATCACTGCATTTTTCAGAACATTTATTGGTCATAAAGAATTTATGATAATGCTCTCCAAAGAACAAGCAATCCCAAGGAATGAAGAAATCAAAAAACTTTTTTTCAAAAAACGTTTTGACTCTCATTTATTACATCGCAAAGGATTAGTTTCAATGTATGGTCAAAAGATTGAGCCTTATTCGATTGATTTAGCCCTGATTCTAGAAGGATTGTTTCAAACATATGTGGGATTAATGATGCTTGAGCCTGCTGAGTTTGAGATTGAGAAACTATCCCATTATTTAATGAAAAGGATGGATAGTATCGTAAAAGACATTTCAAGTGATGAACCCTTCTTGACCGAAGAAAAGATGGGGAATATTATAAAAAATTCGAAACAATTTTTCGAATCCGCCAATGTAAATAATATTATCAAAAACTTAAGAAAAAAAATTAATCTGATGGAAAATAGAGAAGTATTAGAAATCTCATTAGACGTTCTTGAAGAGGAAGTACACAAAAAAAGTCCTCGTATTCCAGTCATCAAAGGAATGCTTTCCAATTTTAAAGGAATAGAAACACTAGACCCATTCACTAAGGAAATGGCTGATTTTTATGGATTTGAATTATAAAGGAAATCTTTAGTAGCTTTCCTTTTCTACGTAAATATTGACTGACCGGACAGTAATATTGTATATTTTATGACGGAACTTTTTTAATAACATCTAGATAGGAGAAAAATATGGCAATAGAAGATAAACGGATTAATACCAGATTAGTTATAACCGGTTTAATTATCGGGATGTTTTTCAGTGCATTAGAACAAACAATTGTCGGAACGGCCATGCCGACGATTATTTCAGAATTAAATGGCTTTACTATTTTTGCATGGGTTACGACGGCCTATATGATTACATCGACAACAATTGTACCCATTGTTGGAAAACTGTCCGACTTGTATGGGAGAAGATTCCTTTATTTACTTGGAACAATCATCTTTATTGTTGGTTCTGGATTGTGTGCAACTGCCACATCTATGGAACAGTTAGTAATCTATCGAGGGCTTCAAGGGATTGGCGGCGGGATGATTATGCCACTGTCTCAAACCATTATTGGGGACATCTTTACAGCTGAGCAACGAGCTAAATGGCAAGGTATTTTTGGCGGACTCTTTGGGTTAAGTTCAGTCATTGGCCCTTTCTTAGGTGGAATAATTGTTGATAGTATTAGCTGGCACTGGATTTTCTTGATTAACGTACCTTTCGGGCTACTTTCTGCAATTTTAATCTTTATGGGTTTAAAGCATGAAACTACCGCAGTTAAAGGAAAAGTGAATATTGATTATTGGGGAATTATCACATTAATTCCTGCCATTGTCTTATTATTACTTGGCTTAACATTTGGCGGGGATAAATTTGAATGGACCTCACCTATTTCTTTCCTTATTTTCGGAGGTTCGATTTTGCTTCTTATCGTTTTCGGCTTAATTGAGAGAAAAGCAGTAGAACCGATTTTGGATCTTTCATTCTTTAAAAATCGAACATTTGCAACGATGAATGCGCTAGGATTTTTGCTGGGTTTAGGCATGTTTGGAGCGATTATGTTCGTTCCAATGTACATGCAAGGAATTCTTGGTGTATCACCAACACAGGCTGGATCCACCATGACTCCTATGATGATTGCGATGATTGCGGCAAGTATAGTTGGCGGGCAATTATTACTTAGATTTAGCTTCCGTTCTGTACTAACAGCAGGCATGCTTCTTGGTGCTTTAGGATTCTTTTTAATGAGTACAATGGGTATCGATTCAAACGAATACACTGCCTATGCCTACATGGTAGTTCTTGGCTTAGGAATGGGCTTAGTTATGCCAACATTAATGATTGCAATCCAAAATGAATTTCCAAAATCCCAACTTGGAACTGTAACATCCGCCTCCACCTTCTTCCGATCAATAGGTGGTACAATTGGAATTACGATTTTAAATTCAATCATGAACCATACACTGAAAGGTGAAATGGTAAGTGTTGCTAATGATGCTGAAAATCCAATTGCACATAAAGCATTAACAGCCCTTTCTGAAAAAACAGATTCATTATTCAGTTTGCTGCTCAATCCGAGCCTATTAAAAATGCCAAAAGACATTCAAAATAGCGTAATTCATGGAATTCAAATTGCTTGGTCCGATTCTTTTTCTACGGTTTTCTTGACAGGACTAGTCTTTATAGCAATTGGAGTCTTTGTAGCATTGGCAGTTGGCAAAGGTCGGATTAAAAGGGATAACGAATTAACAGATGGTAGTGAACCATCAATCTCATCGTTTAAACCAGACCCAACGGAATCATAAAAATCCATAATAATAAGAGGGATTCCCCGGAATCCCTCTTTTCTATGTGAAATATTCTATTTTTGCCTGCGGGAAATAGGTGTTAATATATCCACCTAATGTATCCTTTATATCTTCTTGTTCTTCATTGGTATAGACAAATTTACCGATACCGTAACGCCCCCATTTCCATTTCCTCTTTGTCTCATCAAGTTCTAGTTTTGTCATCGGATAATTTTTTTGAATGACACGCTTCGCTGGTTTTGTAAACCGATGCTGAATCATTTCAAAGGTTAAATCTTTTTTAGCAGACTCCGGCAATTCAGCTTCCAGCTTTTCTAACATTTCTTTATACCCTTCTTTCCACCCTTCATGCAGATAAATCGGAGCTATAATGAAGCCTAACGGAAACCCGGCTCCGGCAATCTTTCCTGCAGCTTCGATTCGTTCTGGTAGTCTCGATGTACCCGGTTCAAAATTCTTAATGATATAATCATCGTTTACACTAAAGCGAAAGCGGGTTTTCCCATTATGCTTTGCATCAAGTAAATGATCTACATGGGCGAATTTAGTTACAAAACGAAGTTTACCATATTCCGATTGTCCAAAAAACTCAATGGCTTTTTTTAATGTATGAGTAAGATGGTCTACACCAACAATATCTGATGTACAGGATGCTTCGAACCTAGTAGGTTCTGGCGCACGTTCTTTCATATAATTATCAGCAGCTTCGAAGATATCTTCCAGATTCACATAGGTTCGAATATAGGGTTTACTTCCCATGGTTGTCTGTAAGTAACAATAATGACAATGTCCCATACAGCCGGTTACAAATGGAATTGCGTATTCTGCAGAAGGTTTAGACGTATCAAACTTTAACGTTTTACGAACTCCTACCACGAGCGTCGATTTTGCGGTCCGATATTTTTGAAAATCATTATCACCAGGTAAATTTCGAATTTGATTATGTGATGTTGTTTCCCTAATTTCAATCCCCATATTCTCAAATTTTGCTATTAATTCTTTGCCAAGCGGGTACTCAAGTGCGCTTGGCTCAACATAGACGAGCTGCGGAACAAAGGGTTTAACCATAATACCCCTCCATCTCTGTTAATCCAAACGCATCTTGATAGGCATATTCAGCTTCCTCCGCAGATGAATAAACCGCCACTTCCTCTGTTAGAGGATAATACGTTTCGTAAACAAACAGTGAAAGTTCATCCGGGTTCTCAGGATTCTGAACAACCGCTGCTTGTTGAACATTTGCCACATCTTGAGCATGTGGATTCCGAATGATAATATAGACGACCTGTCCTGGTTGATATGAAGTCATTTATTCACCTAATCCTTTCAAAGCTAAGTTTTTACTATTGATATTATTCTCCAGAGAAGATTTTTAAGTGGCATGAAATATTTCCATTTAAAACATGGAACAACCACTCTAGGTGATTAAGTATAACTTTAGTCCGTTAAGGGAAATTTAAATTTACGTTTGTAAATCATAATTAGGGGATGCTGTTAATGGCAATTTTTGTTTATCAGACATTTGAGATTAAACAAGATAAATTTAAAGAAGGTATTGAAAATTTAAAAGAAATTAAGACTTTCCGAAATGAAAATTATGATCATAATGTTGATATTTTAACACCTGTTTCCGGTGAAGATCATACATACGCCCTTCTTAGCAAATATGAAGGCCTGGCTGAGATGGAATTACAAAACAAAAAGATGTTTGAGGATGAAGAATACTTAAAACTGATAGGTGACTTTTTTCTCCAAAATATTGTTCAAGGCAGTTTATATACCCAAATTTATCGTGCCCTTACTGAGAAAAAAACAGACAAGAAACAATCCTAGTTATCTAAGATTTAATTATATTAAAAAAACACGACTGAATTTAGCCGTGTTTTTTATTTGCAGTTAAGCTTCCATTGGTTCTTTAGTAAATAATCCAAGTAAATATCCAAGTATTAAACCGATTAGGGCTGGAATTATCCATCCCATCCCTTCGGAATAGAAAGGAAGGATATCAAATGCCCCACTCCATTTATTGGAAAGAAACGTTTTATTAATTGTATCAATAATACTAAAAAGAGCAACAAAGCTAACAGCCGTGATATAAATCCAACGGGATTTCTTAATTAAATCATCAAAAAGACCTAATAAAATAATCACGATGGCAATCGGGTAGATCATGCCTAGTATCGGAACCGAGATCTTTAAGATTTGAGTTAATCCTAAGTTAGCAATGGCAGTACTAAGAACTGCTAAAATCATAACCCATGTTTTATAATTTATTCTTGGAATAGCATTTGCGAAAAACTGACTGCAGGAAGTGACTAAACCAATCGATACGCAAAAGCAGGCAATGGTAAAAACTAACCCTAAAATTAAGGTCCCACTTTGACCAAACAAGTGTGTCATTACATTCGCCAATATTTGTGCTCCATTTTCCGTTTTTCCCAAGGATGAGCTAGCAGCACCTAAATATCCTAAGATAAGATAGATTACCGTTAAAAGTAACCCTGCTCCTAATCCGGCGTACATCATATATAACGATCTTTTTTTATGTTCCACTACACCTTGGGATTTTAACGTATTGGCAATGACAATACCAAATGCTAAAGCGGCTAATGCATCCATTGTTAAATAACCATCTAAAAAACCTTGAAAGACAGGATTGGAAATATAATTATCTTTTGGCGTTGCAAATGAACCGATTGGGTCAATTAAGCTTTTTATAAAAATAATGGTGATTAGAACCAGTAGGATTGGAGTTAATAACTTCCCGAAAAGGTCAATCAGCTTAGAAGGATACATACATAACCATGCGACTAATCCAAAGAAAACAATGCTATATAGCAACAATGACATTGGATTTTCGACCAGATTTTCTGATAAAAAAGGAGATAATCCCATTTCGAATGCCAGACTACCTGCCCTGGGTATCGCCAATCCAGGGCCTATTGCGATATAAATGAGAAACGGAAAGATAAAAGCAAAAATTGGATGGACTCGCTGATTAAGTTCGTCAAAGCTTCCTGACTTAGCCACTGCAACGACCCCTAAAATCGGCAACCCAACTGCTGAAAAAATAAAACCTGCAAGAGCTGTCCAAAGATGATCCCCCGCTGACTGCCCTAAAAATGGTGGGAAGATTAAGTTTCCAGCCCCAAAAAACATAGAAAATAGCATAAAACTAATAAAGACAATTTGTTTCACTGAAAAATTCATTTATAAACTCCTTCGCAAAAAAATATTATTCCATAATAATAAACTAAATTTACTCCTTAATGATATATTTATTTTAAACTTCTAATAATTTAAAAATTCCTCTTCCGATTTAGAAAGAGGAAAATAACTAAATTTCAAAAATAATCGGAGAAATATGGTGTCTCTCGTTCGATTAAATTCTCTAATATCTCCACCGTTAGTTCATTACATGAAAGGCGGCCAATTGCTGCCAAATAGGACGGACGTTTGTATCCGAGCAGCATCGTTGTTAATGTCTGAATCGTAACAATAACATCTGGCTGTTCTTCGCTTGGCACCAGTTGACCTTGACCAACTGCAGAAACTTGAAGTGTATATATCCCTTGATTCCACTCTAGAATTGGATCATCCACTTGCATCGTGATGTGAATGTCAGTGCCTGGCGCTCTAAATGGGAATTGTTCGATAAACTGTTTGACATCAACAATACGTGCCATAAAATAGGGAGCGATGGTTTCTTTAATATCCCCGTCTTCCAACCAGAAAGCCAATGGATCATTGGTGAAAATATTCCCGACAACTTTCGTCACCATGGAGAAATGGGCACTGATAAAGTTCCAAAGACCGTTTCGCGCTTCTTCATTCATATAGATCATTTCTTTGACATGCAGTACATCTTGAGAAATCCAGTAAAGTAAATACCCTTGTGGCTGATGAGAACGATCATAATATACGGCAGCAGTTAATTCATCGAGTTCCCATCTCCAGAATTCTTCCCAAGCTAAATTGTTTCGAATCATGGCTACATGCCTTCTTCTTGAAAAAAGCTGATAAACAGTTTTGACATCTGAATGCTCAGTATTTAGCCGATCGACGTAGCCTGAAACTTTCTTAACTTTCGGTAATTGATAGTCTTTGATTTCAAAGGTCATTTTATCAGAAATAATCTCCCAACCCTTTTTACGATAAAAAGGCAATGAATAGGGATATAAATAACAAATTGATTGTTTTCTTTCTTTCATATCAGCCAGTGCCTGCCAAATTAACTTATTCATCAATCCTAAATTCGCATATTCTGGATAGGTGCCAACCCCAGTTAATCCGCCCATCTCAAAGGTTCGACCATATATGTTTACTTGAAAGGGATAAATAGCAACTTGGGAGATTAGTTTTTCACCATCAAACCAGCCTAACACATCAGCCTGCTCCAAAACAGGGAGTTTTGCTAATGCAATTTCACGTTCCTCCCAGCCCACAGTCTGTAGGTCTTTTTTAGTTACTTGAAAAACATAACGTAATAATTCATTGAACTGACGCCAATGTTTTGGTTCCACTTTTTCCATCTTGAGCCTGTCCAGTCGACTCATACCATTACCTCCAGCAAATTACGGTTATACTCTATGTTCATATAATTTGTGTGAATTTATGTAAACTTTCCGGAAAAAACTGTATCAATTCAAAAAAAAGGTTGCTCAATTTTTTGAGCAACTTCATGAACAATTCTTTATTATTATTTCATTCCGAGTGCTTTTTTGGTTGCAGGACCAACAATCCCATCCGCTGTTAATTTACGCGCTTTTTGAAATTTGCGCACGGCAGTATCGGTGTTTGCTCCAAAGACACCATCTACACCCTTTGTACTATATCCAAGGGACGTCAACTTACGCTGAAGTTCTTGAACAGCTGGACCCCGACTACCTTTCTTAAGGATTTCTCCAGTGGTACTAACAGGAACAGATGGTGCACTAGACCCACCCTTCACTTTATATCCATTGGCAGATGCAATCGCATTGAATGATTTTCCAGAAGAGGTAATGATTACTGGGGTGCCAGTTGGGACTTGACTATACAGCCATTCGACTTCGTTATCGTACATACGGATACACCCACTGCTAACATACCCTCCAATAGAGCTGGGGTTGTTGTTTCCATGAATCGCATAGGTTGTACCCCATGTTCCGCGGGCATTTAAACCAAGCCATCGGTTACCTAGCGGATTACGAGGGTCGCCACCTGGAATATGACCCTTATAGTATGGCCGATACTTAATCTTAACTACAATCTTGAACTTTCCTTCAGGTGTATACGATTTCTTTCTCCCAGTTCCAACTTTAAACTGCTTCTTAAACACACCGTTCTCAAAGTACGCGAGCCGATTGGTACTCTTGTTAATAATAATCAATTTTCCACTAGAAGCTGCTGAACTTGTCGGAACCCCCACAAAAAAACTAGAAAACATAAAAAAAGCAAACACAAAAAATACTAACCACTTTCTGGGCAACCTAACCCCTCCTATACGACATAAATACTAATCCGTGTATCCTATGTCGGAAAGGCTTGTCTACATTACAACTTTGTTAAAAATATTACAAATTAGGCTAAACTTACTATATTTACAAATAATAAGGAAAAAATTCGGGGTGATATGCTTGAAAAAATTATTATTAATAATCTTACTTTTATTTTCCCTTGTTATGGGAGTTAGTATCATAATTGATCTGCTTCAAGGTCTTAGTATATATGAGACGTTAAATTCGTTTAAAAAAATAAAACAAAAGATGACGGGTGAAGAAGTTATTCTGATTATTTTATCCTTCTTGCCACTTGTTTTTACAAAGATCAACAGATCTAGTAATAATAAAAATGCTTAATATTAGGCAGTAACTGGCTTTATCTTTCTTTTAATTAAGGCAATTATCAATAAAAATACTGGAATTACTATTTGCATAGGAATATGAAAATAGTACGGTACAATTTTTAATCCTTCGTCAATGTGCGCTATATAATTTGGTGCCATAACGACTGAGCTAACCAAAATAATGATTCCCATGGGATAGATTAATTTTTTTTGCTGTTTGACCTTAAACAAATCTATTGTCCCAATATATGCACAGAAGAAAAAAACAGTTATTTTGACAAATCCTAAAAGGACCATACTAATGATCACCACTGTATCGAGCCTTTGAACAAATTCTGCAATGTTAATGTAACTTACAGCCGTAAGGATAGGAAAGGCAGACCGGGAAGCAATATCTGCTCCGGTAATGGCGATATTCAAAAGGCTAAATGATAGAAGGCATAGACCACTCAATACTATGGCTAAAATACCCACTTTTTTAGCCTTTTCTTGTTTATTTAAGTATGGAAGAAGCATGGTGAACGTAATCATTTCCCCGAAAGGGAAAGTTATAGTAGTCGGAAAGGATTTAATTAATGGATGCCAACCATGTTCTAATAATGGACGGAGATTATGTAATTTTATGATTCCACTAGCCATTTCAAATAATATAATCAGGAGAAGCATGAACACGATGATGAAAAGGCAAAGCTCCGATATGCGAATAAATACTTCAATCCCTTTGAAAACTGCATACATTACACATACTATCATAATGATCCCAAGCGTCAGAAGTGTTGCTGATCGATATGCTGCGATAACTAATAATTCTTCGAAATCACGCAAAACCCTAGAAGCGATGTAAATAAAATATGTTACATACATTAGCCCAAATAGCCAGCCTAAATAACGCCCCAGAATTTTTTGGAGATAACTGGTCAATGGTAAAGTCGGATACATAGTATATAATTTTGTGAAAATAAGATAAAGAACGCAGCCTGAAGCAATTCCAAATAGAATCGTAATCCAAGAATCTTGCTTTGCTTCACCAGCTATCCCTACTAGAATTGCGCTTCCTAATTCAAATAAAAAGATGACACTGAACAACTGAAACCCATTGACCTTTACTTGTTCCATCTCTTTTCCCTCCTAGATCAATAAGGATATGGCTTAATTCGCATTCCTGTCCCTTCAATATTCAAATTCACCTGGATATGGACTTTCGCCTGTGAAAATAACTTATTCCACTGCTGCTTGGATTTTCTCCATTTTTTTGGATGAGTGTCGCGTAATATTTCCCCAAAACCGAACACATCACTCTCCAATTTCTGTGCCACAATAATTCCATCCTTTATCTCTTTTTCCAGTTCTCGTTCACTTCTACGCTCGTATTCTTTTATTACTTCACGTTTACTTATATCCTTGTTACATAGCAATTCAGATAGAGTACCGAAACCATTCACCTGAATTGTAATGACTGCTTGACTGTTTTGCATATCGACTTTAGACTTACTTTTCAAGTGATTCACGAGTAAATTGTTATAGCGCTTTTCGTCACAATGAATTCTCAAACTGCTAATTTGTATATTATTTTTGATAATTTGAAGCGACTTTTGCTTTTTTCCATCGATCCATCCAACTAGTTTTCCTTTTCTAAATACAGCAATTCCATTGAGAAATACGAAGGTCTTTTGCATACTTTCAATGTTTTTCTTGCTGGCTCCAGTTTTTGGATTACCTGTTATGGATATCCCACTTATTGTTGGTTCTGAACCTGCGTTAGTTAAATTTTCAATAATATCGTAAATTTTAATCTCACCATATTCCCCTAGGACTTTTGAAGCATTTTTTACCTTACCTACAAGTGTCCGAACAGGAATTTTATCAACAGAAGAAAGTATATCCATTGTCGTTTTTATGTCAGCATTACGGGTAATTAAAACAGGAACGTTGACACGTACTCCTGCATCCCGCTCAAATACATCAAAAATAAAGTTCAAACTCTCCTTTTTTGCCAGTTGCTCACTAATGAGAACTAACTGAATATGCGAATAAATATTTTTCCGGGGAAAAATATTTGAGGCATTACCCGCCGCTTCAGAAAGTGTTTTACCTCGGCTTTGGTAGTTAACTACTGGCGTACCGCCGGAACCCGTCCCTCTTGCAGCATTTTCACTTGGATTAACTACTTGGTAGGTGATTTCATATACATCTTTTTCAGGGATATAATCAATCCCTAATCCAAGCACAATTGCTATTTCATTTAATTCCGTATAATTTGAACACCCGGTGAGTCCGACTAATAAGAAAATAATCAAGAACGATATTTTAGTTCTCATTCTATTCTCCCTCATTCCTTTTCCCTATCCTTACTTTATTTTTTTTATTTGCAGGTGTTGGTCTGTTTATTAGGTTTGGTAATGCAAAACGAAATAGGACATCCTTTTGTTCCTTTAGATTGAATGGAGCTATAGGAGATAGATATGGAACTCCAAATGAGCGTATCGAACACAAATGCATCCCTATAATAAGGGAGGCAGCTAACACACCATAAAGCCCGGCGTATGAGGCAACGATCAATAATAAAAAACGAAGAGAGCGAGCAGCGATTCCAAGATTGTAGTTTGGCAGTGCAAAACTAGCGATGGCTGTTACAGAAACGATAATAACCATTGCTGCAGATACAAAGCCTGCATCTACAGCAGCTTGTCCAAGGATAAGAGCTCCTACAATCGAAAGAGCTGATCCAACTGCTCTAGTGCCTGCTTCTCTTAGAACTTCAAAGGTAATCTCCATAATAAAAGCTTCTACAATGGCAGGAAATGGAATAGCTTCTCGTTGGGCAGCAATACTGACAAGTAATACAGTAGGAACAAGGGCCTGATGGTGTGTAATCATCGCTACGTATACAGCCGGTGCATATAAGGCTAAGAAAAATGCCCCCAATCGTAAAATCCTTAAAACACTGCCTATATATTGATTCTGATAATAATCCTCTGGAGATTGGAAAAGTTGGGTAAAGGTTACTGGGACAATCAGAACGTAAGGAGTGCCAGTCATAAAAATGGCCACGCGTCCTTCAAGTAAATTTCCAACCACTGCATCCGGGCGTTCTGTATTTTGAACCGTTGGAAAAGGAGATTGCGGGTCATCTTCAATAAAGCCTTCAATATACGCTGATTCTAAAATACCATCTACTTTTATTTTTTGAAGACGATTCTTCACTTCTTTCACAATAGCCTCGTCAGCAATCCCCTTGATGTACATGATTTCAACTGCAGTTTGTGTCACATCACCAATTACCATCGAGTCCAGTCGTAAATTGGGACTTTGGATACGGGATCTGACGAGTGAGGTGTTGGTTCTAAGGTTTTCTGTAAAACTGTCTTTTGGTCCGCGAATGACAGTTTGTGTGGTTGGTTCCACAATTCCACGTGATTCAATTTCTTTAGTATCTAGGATAAGTGCACTCGTATCCCCATCTATTAAAATCACGGTGCCACCAGACACAATTGCTGAAAGGATGTCTTTAAAAGAGTTTTTTTCCTTAATGTTTGTGACAGCGATTACTTGTTGTAATTCATCTTTTATTGTTCTAGAAGCTGGATCAAACTTATTTGTTAAAATTGGTTCTATTACATGTTCGTCAATTTTAGGTGTATTTGATATTCCGTCAATATGAATGACTGCAAAGGCAAACGGATTTTCTTTATGCTTGATCATCCGAACAATCAAATCAGAGCAATCACCTAAATCCTCTTTAATTTGTCCTACATTCTCAATCAAAATTTTGTTTATAAGATCTCCGGAGGAAGCAGTATTCCCTGAGCTTTTTTGCGGTTTTAGACTAGCTTTTTTCCACATAGGTATTCTCTCTTCCTCCTCTTTCCTCAGATTATTTTATATTTACCAAAATGCACTAATTTATGTAATATGCACCTCAGCATTTTATTTACATAAAAAAACCGCATACCTCATAAAGCAAGGTTTCGCGGTCTTTTCCATCATTACCATCTATTTTATAACTTTGTCCGTAAACTCCACAGCTCGGGGAAAAATTGTTGATCTAGGACTCTTTTTAAATAGGTCACACCCGAAGACCCGCCAGTCCCCTGCTTATGACCAATGATTCTTTCCACGGTACTCATATGATTAAAGCGCCATAATTGCTGCTGATTGCCGATATCGACTAGCTTCTCGGCCAACTCATATAAGTCCCAATATTGATCCACATTTCGATAGACAGTGAGCCATGCATCTTCTACACTTGCATTCGGTTCATAGTTTTTTGACAAATCCCGATGCCGAACCTCATGGTCAATAGGTAGTCCACGTGCAACTAGGGCCTTTATCGCAGCATCATAAATACTTGGTTGATGAAGGGCATCTTGCATTTTTTCGTATAATTCTGTTTGGTGTTGATAGACTGCTAGTGTATGAGCATTTTTGTTTCCTAAAGCAAATTCAATCAAACGATTCTGATAAGACTGGAATCCAGAAGATTGCCCCAATTTATCCCTAAACTCCAAGTATTCTGAAGGTGTCAGCGTCGAAAGAACACTCCATGACTGGATCAATTGCTGTTGTATCCTCGAAACACGCGAAAGGATCTTGAATGAAGGCTCTAAATCATTGTTTTGTATATATTCAATTGCCGCAGTTAATTCATGAATGATTAATTTCATCCATAATTCACTAGCTTGATGGATAACAATAAATAACATTTCATCATGGTGATCAGATACCCGATGCTGACTAGTTAAGATTTTATCAAGTTGAAGATAATCTCCATAAGACATGGATTTTTGAAAATCAGTTTGAATCGTTTCCTCTAGACCATTGTTCGTGTTTTTTTCTTGTGAGTTCATGGTATTAGTCCTCCAGTATTCTAATTTAGTTAAGTTATTTATAAGTATTTATTGTGTTAATTTACCTTTTTATTAAGAATTGCATCAGCCTCGTTCTTTTCAGGATTGTTTTTTCTTTTATTAAAAATAAAATAGGCAGCAGTTAAAAATAACAACCATGGAACACCGAATTGAAGCATGATTTTAAAACCTGTAAACCATGTGGTGATCATTAAACTGAGCAGAAGAATTGCTCCTAAAAGCGTCAAATAAGGAAATCCTGGCATTTTAACTGGCAATTTCCGTCCTCCTGATTTTTCCCACTTTCTTCTGAAAAATAAATGAGAAACAAACACCATAAACCATGTAAAAATGGCACCAAACATAGATATTCCCATCATAAAGGCATATGACGAGTCAGGTAATAAGGCATTGACTGCTGCAGCAAGAAATATTCCCAAAGTAGAAACGGTAAGAGCACTTAACGGTACTCCTTTTTTGCTTAATTTACCTAAAAAGGCTGGTGCATAATTTCCCCGTGATAATGAAAACATCATTCGTGTCGAAGCATAAAGCTGACTGTTCATTGCTGACAATGCAGCGGTTAAAATAATAAAATTCATAATTCCACTTGCACCCGGAATATTTAAAAGTTCCATCACTTTAACAAACGGACTTTCTTCAACTCCAGCTGATTTCCACGGAACAATCATTAACATAATGCCAATAGTAATAATATAAAATGTCGATAAACGGAAGACGGTTGCTTTCAAAGCTTTTGGTACCGCAACATCTGGATCCTTGGCTTCTCCAGCAGTAACGGCGATCAATTCCGTACCTAAAAAGCTAAATAGAGAAATAAAGATAGCGACCCACATTCCCCACATGCCGAACGGTAAGAAACCACCTTCATTAACGAAGTTCCCAGGTCCCATTTCCGGCTTAGCCGACCCTCCTATGAAAACATATGCTCCAAGGAGAATGAATCCAACGATGGCACTAATTTTGATCATAGAAAACCAATATTCAAATGTTGCAAAAGTATTGACACTTGTTGCATTTACATAAATTAGGACAGCGGCGAACAATAAAATCCAGACAAACCCAGGGACACCTGGAAACCAATATTTCATATATACTGCAATGGCACTTACTTCTACTCCAACAGCAAGAACATTTGCAATCCAATACGAATAGCGGACCAGATATCCTGCGAACGGGCTAATATACTTATCAGATATAGTTCCAAATGACCCAGAAGTTGGATGGGCCACCGTCATTTCTGATAAACATCCCATTAAAAGTAAAACAATGAAGGCTCCAACCGCGTAACTAATTAATACACTCGGGCCAGCAGTGCTGATCGCAAGACCGCTTCCAAGGAAAAGACCTGTTCCAATCGCACAACCCATCGCAATCATAGTCAGTTGACTGGTTTTTAATTCACGCTTTAATCCTGATCCATTTCCGTTATTAAAATTATTATTCGCCATATATTTCCTCCTCGACCCTTTAGTTAAGCAACGACTTCACGTTCATTTTTAAACTTTTCATATTGCTTTTCATTCATAATCTTCTTAAGAATCTGGACAACTTCCCAAACATCCGTATATGAGGTATAAAGCGCGACAGGAGCAAGACGAATGATGTTTGGAGCACGGAAATCTGGAATGATCCCATTTTCTTTCAACGCTTTACAAATTCGCGCTGCCTCGATATGCTCTAAGCTTACATGACCCCCACGGCGGAAATCCTCAACTGGGTTTCCAATTGTAAATCCCATGCCTGCTGCCTCTTGATCCAGTAGGTCCATTAAAAATTGATTAATCTTTAATGACTTAGCACGAATATTTTCAATTCCTGCTTCTGCAAAAATCTCCAATGCGCCTAGTAACGGAGCAAGACTCAATACATGTGGTGTCCCAATTTGATAGGCTCCTGCGGAATCAGCCGGTGTAAGTGTGTGCTCCATATCAAATTGTTTCTCTTTTTTCGAACCGAACCAGCCAGCCAAACCTGGGGCTGTACCAAAATGTTTAGAATTCACATATAAACCGCCTACACTTCCAGGACCGCCATTTAAATGTTTGTAATTGCACCAATAGGCAAAATCAACGCCCCAATCACTAAACAAATGCGGAATCGCTCCAATCGAATGACACCCATCAAAACCAATTAGTATTCCTCTCTTATTGGCCTCTGCTGTTAGACGTTTCATATCTAATATTTGGCCGCTTCGATATAGGACTGTCGGAAGAATGATCAGTGCAATCTCATCTGTCATTGCATTAATAATATCTTCTTCCTCTAAAAAGCGTCCATCACGGCTTTTTACACGTACAAGATGTGTCTCTGGATCCAACCCATGAATGCGAAGTTGGCTTTGCAGCGCATAGATATCTGAAGGAAAAGTTAATTCATCAGCCAAAATTTTTGTCCTTGTACCTTCTGGCTTATAAAAAGTAGCAACTAACTGATGCAAATTGACCGTTGTGGAACCTGTTACAATTACTTCATTAGCTGAAGCACCTACTAATGGAGCAAGCATCTCTCCTAGTTTTTCCGATAAAAAAAACCAAGGGTGTTTCCCATTTGTCCAGCCGTCAATCCCATGCTCTTTCCAATCATTTAAAGACTCCAACAGCGTCTGCTCTGCTCTTTTCGATAGAAGGCCCAATGAATTCCCATCCATATAGATGGAATTCGGTTTTATGTAAAATTCTTCTCTAAATCTATTAAGGCTATCTTCTCTGTCTAATTGTTTTGCATATTCTAAAGTTATATGCATATGTATCTCCTCCAATCTTCCACACCATGTTATATAAATTATGAAGCAGTCCGATTATTTACTAGTAAAAGAAACACTGCCTAGTTCCGCAAATTGTGCCAAAATGGTATCACCTGGTTGAAAGCTAATGGCTTCTGTTATAGCGCCACTAAGAACGATATCGCCTTTCTTTAATCCCCGATCAGTTTCGCCGAGCTTATTTACAGCCCAAGCAACGGCAGCAGCTGGATCTCCTAATACAGCAGCACTGCTTCCCGTTGTTTCAACTTGTGAATTCTTAGACATATACACACCAATTTCTTTCAGGTTTAAAGCATCCGGAGATACCCATTTGCTGCCTACAATAAATTTCGCGGAAGAACAGTTATCCGCAATGACGTCTACTAGTGTAAACTTGAAATCTAAATAACGGCTATCAATAATCTCGATTGCTGGTGCTACATATTTCGTCACCTTTAGAATATCCTCAGCTGTAACACTAGTTCCTTGGATATCTTCATTAATCAAGAAAGCAATTTCGGGTTCTGCCTTAGGATGAATAAAACTGCTAAATGGAACGGGTTCCCATTCAGGCACAAGCATATCATCCATTAAATATCCGTAGATAGCTTCATGGACACCCATCATCTCCTGCTTTGCTTTACTTGTTAAACCTAGTTTTACACCAATTCGGCGAAGCCCTACTTGTTCTTTTTGCTCGATTAATTTTTGTTGTATTTCATAGGCTTGCTTAAAGGATAGTGTTGGATAATTAGTGGTAATTTTTTCAACTTCCAGCCTGTTCTTTTCTGCAGCTAATAGGTAGTTTACGATTTCTTGTTCTGTTCCTTGCAACAGGGACATAATAGAACCTCCACTTTTAATATATTTATGCGAGATAGACTCACTTACTTAAATGTTACGGATACAGTTCCTAATGAACCAAAATCTGCACCAATTATGTCACCTTGATTTACTGCAATGGCACCAGAAAGTGCACCGGGAAGAATTAACTCACCCGCTTTAAGAGTAATCCCAAATTCATGTAATTTATTGGCTAACCATGCGACTGCTTGAGCAGGGTGTCCAAGAGCGGCCGCTCCTGATCCTGTAGCCACAAGCTCATCATTTTTATAAAGTACCATTCCTTGGGTTCGCAAATCAATGCCATCTATAGGACTCATTTTTTTTCCAACTACTACTCTCGCAGACGAGCCATTATCTGCTACTGTATCAACCAACTTGATTTTCCAGTCAGAAATACGGCTGTCAATAATTTCGATGGTAGGTACTACATATTTGGTAGCCATTAACACATCTAAATAATTCACATTTGGCCCAACCAAGTCATGTTCCAAAATAAAACCAATTTCCGCTTCAACCTTCGGACTGATAAAATCAGCAATTTTTACTGTTTCTTCATCTGCTATTTTCATAGTATCTAACAGGTGGCCATAATCAGGCTCCTCCACGCCTAGCATTTGCTGCATTGCAATACTTGTTAGCCCAACCTTTTTCCCAATTACTTTATGTCCTTCTTTTACCTTTTTATCGATGACTGCGAGTTGGATTTGATAGGCATCACCTACTGTTAGTTCCGAATAGCGCTCCAATAGTGGTGAGACAGAATATTGATGACTTTCTGCATTAATTAATTCATTCGCAATTCCCTCAATTAATATTTCCATATCCTCCTTCACCTTCCTTTTCAATATTAATAGTTAAAAAGTGGCCTTCCAGCCACCTTTTACTTTTTTTATAATTTCATTGTAATGGTTTTGGCCTCTGTGTAAAATTCAAAACTATGACGACCGCCTTCACGACCAATTCCGCTCGCCTTTGAACCACCAAATGGTGTTCTTAAATCACGATAATACCAGCAATTGATCCAGAATAAGCCTGATTCGATTTGAGAGGCTACCCGATGAGCACGTCTTAAATCATTTGACCAAACTACTCCTGCTAAACCATAAATCGAATCGTTAGCAATTTGAATCGCTTCTTCTTCCGTTTTAAATGGAATGACGACTAATACTGGGCCAAAGATTTCTTCCTGTGCGACTCTCATTTTGTTATTTACATCATAGAGCACGGTTGGCTCGTAAAAGTTACCTTCTGACAATCCAGCCACACGCTTACCGCCTACAGCAAGTTTCGCCCCTTCAGAAAGTCCAATTTGGACATAATTATCAACAGTTTCTAAATGACCTTTAGAAATCAGTGCGCCCATATCGGTCTTTTCATCCAATGGATCGCCCACTCTAATGTTCTTTGCTGCTGCAACAAATTTTTCAAGGAATTTATCATAAACCGATTCTTGCACTAGTAATCGAGAACCAGCTAAACAGATTTCCCCTTGATTTCTAAAAATCGCTTCTATGGAGCCCGCTACCGCTTCATCTAAGTCTGCATCCTCAAAGACGATATTGGCAGATTTGCCGCCCAATTCTAATGATACGGGAATTAGTTGTGATGCTGCATTTCTCATTACCGTTTTACCAGTAGAACTTTCCCCGACAAAGGAAATTCTACGAACGTATGGATGAGTGGTCATTGCCGTTCCCACTGTTCCACCAGGACCTGTCAGTATATTCAACACGCCCGGTGGTAATCCTGCTTCGTTGGCAATTTCACCTAACATGACTGCACTTAGTGGCGTATAGGATGCTGGTTTAACAATCACGGTATTACCAGCCGCTAACGCAGCGGAAGCTTTCCATGTCATTTGCATAAATGGTAAATTCCATGGAATGATTAAGCTTGTGACACCTGCTGGAGCGTATTTGGTATAGCTCATATGCTTGGATTGTTCGTAATGCTCATGATTCATGTATTTTGCCATTTCTGCAAAGAATCTTAAGTTTGACGCTGCGCGAGGGATATCAAAATCTCTGCTTTCTCTTATCGGCTTCCCTACATCCAATGTTTCAATTAATGCTAATTCCTCGACTCGTTCCATAACAAGATCCGCCATTCGGCAAAGAATCTTTGCTCTTTCTTCAACTGGCATTTTACTCCAAATACCACTATCATAGGTGCGCTTGGCAATCTGTATTGCTCTTTCAACATCTTGCTCACTAGCACTAGCAACTTCGGCTAATTTTTGATTTGTGGCTGGATTAAGTGTGTCAAAAGTTTCCCCTGAAATAGCGCTTACATATTCTCCATTGATAAATAACTTGGCATTGTTAATTTGTATTTGTTTTTCTATGACCTTACTCACCAATTTCACCTTCCCAAACTTCTACAATCATCTCGACCTCGACTGCATTATTGTGTGGCAGTTGTGCCATACCTATTGCTGATCTCGCATGCCTTCCCTTTTCACCAAACACTTCCACCAACAAATCGGAGGATCCATTCATTACTTTTGGATGGTCTTTAAAATCAGTAGTGCTGTTGACCATACCCAGGATTTTGACAATCCGTTTCACTTTGCTAAGGTCGCCAAGTTCATTCTTGATTACTGCTAATAGATTAAGCATACATTGCCTTGCCGCTTGGTAGCCTACTTCTATCGAAACATCTTCACCAAGTTTTCCCCGGTATTCATCAGTACCCTGACCTGATGTGAAAATTAGATTCCCTGTTCGTACACAGCTAACATAATTACCTGATGCAGGGCGGAGAGCCGGCAGCTTTATTCCTAGTTCCTCTAATCTTTCTTCTGGAGTCATCACTTTGTCTATCATTTTTCCATCCTTCTTTCTAGTTATATTAGTTGATTAACTGGTAAATTTAAAAATCTAAGTGCATTTTCACCAAGCATCGCCCGTTTCTGATCTTCACTTAGGGTGAGTGTGTCATCAATAATCCTTCCAGGTGGAGTTTCTCGCAGTAAAAATGGATAATCAGACCCCATGATGACTTGTTCAGCACCAAATTTTTCTACTAAAAATTTGATATTAACAGGGTTATTTACGATTGAATCATAGAAAAATTTCTTGGCATAAAAGCTTGGTGGATTTTCCGTAAGCTGTAGATGCGGCCACACATTCCAACCATGATCAAGTCTTGGGAGAATGTAAGGAAGTGACCCCCCGCCATGAGAAAAACAAATTTTTAGTCCGGGAAATTTCTCGATAACACCACCTAGGATTAAACTGGCAGCAGCTAGTGCTGTTTCACTTGGCATTCCAACCGTATACATTAAGTTATGTGAGGAAAAACGGTCTCCGCCCAGTGTTTCCCATGGATGAATAAATATAGGGACATTCCATTTTTCACACATCGCAAAGAAATCAATTAACGATTCATCGTCTAAATTTTTGCCATTAATATTTGTGCCAATCTCAACCCCTTTTAAGCCAAGTTGATGTATACAGCGGTCTAGTTCAAGAATCGCTTCTTCGACATTTTGCAGAGGAACCGTCCCTAGACCAATAAACTTGGTTGGATGTTTAGTTACAGTTTCAGCAATGAAGTCATTTTGAAATCTAGCCATTGCTACGGCTTCTTCTTTAGGTGCCCAATAGGAGAACGTAACGGGAATTGGCGATAAAACTTGTATATCTACATTTTCTACATCCATATCGTGAATCCTTTTTTCTGGACTCCAAACTTGGTCGGTCACTTCACGGAACACTTTTCCGGATACCATGATATTGGCACCGCATGAGCATGTAGGCTTTAGGACCGGCCACTTATCATTTTGGAACTTCGCCGCAAAATCAGGGAAATTTTCAGGGATGATATGTGTATGAAAATCTACTCGCATTTCCATTCACTCGCTTCTTCAGGCATAATATGTCCACAGTTCTTACAAGTGCGAAGTTCTAAATTACTGTTAAATCCATGAATTGCATCTTTTACCTGCACTTCAATATTCGTTAATTGGACGGTAACGCGGTGCATTTCATGATCACATTTATCACAGAACCAAACAAAATCCTCTAATTCCCCATCTGCTCTGTCACGTTCAATAACAATCCCGATTGTATCAGCGACACGGTGTGGAGAGTGGGGAACATTTGGTGGGAGATGAAATACTTCTCCTTCTTTCACGGTAATTACTTCTCTTTTACCTTCTGCATTAATAATTTCAACGTAGCAAGCACCTTTTAATTGGTAAAAAATCTCTTCAGATGGATCCACATGAAAATCACGTCGTTTATTAGGACCACCGAGCACCATAAACATTAGTTCAGAATCCTTCCAAACAACTTTATTATTTACAGGCGGCTTAAGAGAATCCTTATTTTCGTTTATAAATCCCCACAGGTTAATTGGTTTTAAAGAGTTTGACATTGAAATCTTCTCCTCTCAAATTTTAATACACATACTTATCCATTTACTGTTGCAAATTCTTCCTTTGCTGAATTTAATGCCTCCTGCATAAAGACCACTTCTTTGGCTAATGAGGTAATTCGTGTAAGAACCTCAGCATCGATAATTTCATTTTCTCTATTAAAATGGTCGTTATTGACATATACATAGCCTGGTGCTACGAAGGCACGGAAAAATCCAGCAATCGGCTTTAACTGATTTTCAATAACAAGGTAATGCTGGTATGTACCTCCTGTTGCGACAAAACCCATTACTTTGTTGCGAATATCCTTTGGATTGATTAAATCAAACAAATTTTTGAGTGGTCCTGATAAAGACCCCTGGAATATCGGTGTTCCGATAATATAGAAGTCAGCAGAATTAACAATATCGAGAACTTTTTTTGTGTCACCTGTATAGTTTGAAGGATTTCGTCCATCACAGAACTGCACATCATAATCTCTTAAATCAAGCAATTCTACTTCAACGTTAGGATGATGTTTCTTTACTTCCTCTAATACCTTTTGAACAACAATACTTGTTTTTGCTCCAATAATGGTGCCTGAAATTCCTAATAACTTCATAGTGTGAACTCCTTTCTATTGCTGAGTGATATCAAGTAGTTTCATTTACTTTTCTCCTGATTATAGTCCTAGTAACGAGTAGGACTGCTGGAGATCTCCCTCTGAAATTAACTGTCGGATTCTCGTCGAGGAAATAAGTTCTCCACCTTTACAATAAACAGGAGGAGTGATATTGATATGAAAATACTTTTCTAAAAAATTCACATCGCCTTCTCTATTTTTTCCAAAATGAAAATCAGCCCCCACTGTAATCTCTACCGGGTTTAGCTTAGATAATTCACAGATAAAATCCTCAGGGGGCCTGGTCGCATACCATTCATCGAAGCTGGCAACAATTATATAATCAACACCTAACTTCGAGATTCTGCAAACCTTTTCCTGAATGGGTGTCAAAATTTGAACGCCCTTAAAATAATTTCGAGGAGGCGGATCGAAAGTATAGACAACGCTCGGAACCTGATTAACCCTACTCTTTTCCACTGCTTGCTTAATCACGGCTTGATGTCCTTTATGGACACCATCAAATGCACCAATGGCAATCACAGAACCTTCAAGTTTCAGAACTCCATCTTTAAGCGTTTGCATCGTTCACACCTCCTCTTTCCTATTAATTTACGTTTATAAGCTAGTAACCTCATTTTTTTGTTTAAATATTTTCATTGCTTCATCAGCCAGCTCAAAGGAATTATTCCTTTTGTGGTTGTTATAGAAAATCGCTCTTTTACGAATCGGATCTCCCGTATAATATCGTTCGTATTGAAGTACCCTTTGTCCGAATGCTTCACCGCATAAATCCCATGCTAATTTAAAGAGATGGACACGCTCTTCCGCTGAAACACCGTCTCTACCCAGATAATACTTCTCTAAATCCTCTCTTAATTCCGGATTCTCGAAATCGGCATTTGTCGGTGACATAAGTAGTCCACCTGCTCCAATGATTTGCATCACCTCAATCGCACGTGGGTACATTTTCGGCAGCAATCCTCTAATGGTTTCAAGTGGTGCATAGGCTGGCATCGCTTCGCCAGTAGCAGTTACTTCATGTTCATACTCTGAAATTCGGAGCAATGCCCTAATCGATTCAACTGATTGGACTAATTCTCCTAAATCATTTTGTACATTAAGGTAACTATCAACACCAATAGAGTCCGCGATTTTACAAGCCACTTCGGTTGCAAATTGTAGTTTGATTAACCCTCTTACACCTGACTGATGAGCTGGCTGCTGAGCGATTCCTGTTTTCGGGTAAAGTAAATTGGCTGCTTCTACATTGTTATAAAGGAACACACGCTCCCAAGGTACTAAAACATCATTAAAGACTAGGACCGCATCCATTTCTTCAAATCTTGATGCTAATGGGTGGTCATAAACAGAACGCTTTCCATCCTGCATAGCTTCTCGGCAGATAATGCGAAGGCCTGGTGTATCTAGTGGAAGTGCAAACGCGAGCGCATAACGTTCATCTCCAGGCTTAAAGCCAGGGAAAGAATAGACAATTACTTCGTCAGTAATGGGTGCAAGAGTAGCAAGCATTTTCGCTCCTCTTACGATTAATCCATCAGGTGTTTCTTTAACCGCACCTAAATGGGTAAACATATCTTGTTGTTCGTGTGAAGATTTACTCCGGTCATTTTGCGGATTGATGATGGCATGTGTTAAAAATAAGTCATGATCACGGATATGCTTAAAATAAGATCGAATGTTTTTTCCCCATTCAGGATTGTATTTATCTAAAAACTCGGAATTACTCGCCATCGAAGTTACGACGACATTTAAGAAATCAGGAGTCCTGCCCATTAACCCAAATGTTGCTTTGGCAAACTCTTCGAACGTTCTTCTTCTAGCTTGCAAATCTTGATAGCTTTTAGGTACTAAGAATGCATTCGAGATTCTTTCTCCCGTTTCTTCACAAATATGAGTAATCTCCTCTTGATACTTGGCATCATGCTGCATATCATATAGCTTTGCAATTTGAAGAATAGGCTGATGAAAAACTGGTTCATCAAAAATATTTTTAACTTTTTTTCCTGATAACCAAACTTCTGGTGTTCGGGCTTTTAACGCCTCGATATACTGTGCTCCTGTACGAATTCCCATAAAACATCCTCCTTTTAATTTATATTTTTATTATAAAATTGAAATTTTTGAGTCATTGTAGTCTGATTAACATTTTTTCTAAAAAGATATAATTTTCACTTTATTAGGACTAATAAAACAACCCACATCATTCTTTATACAAATGATGTGGGCTGTTTTTCTATTGATAATTGTTAAATTTTCAGGTTGCCTTTTTTAGGAATAAATAGAATGGTGATGGATGCAAGGACTCCTGCTACAGCAAAAAGATAAAAATTGATGGAAAAATCCAAATTTGAGCTCATAAAAAAGCCAATTAGAATTGGGCCAGAAATTGCACCAATCCTTCCAAATCCAAGCGCCCATCCAAGTGCTGTGGCTCTGTTTTCTGCTTCAAAATATTTGGAAATATAGGCATTGAGAATAAGTGTTGTCCCAATTGTTCCAAACCCTGCCACTCCTACTAAGCAATACACCAACAACATCGATGATTTAATGCTTAAGAGAGCAATTGAGACACCTGCTAAGAAATAAGAAATACTGATGATTTTCTTGGATCCCCAGCGGTCTGCTGCAGTTCCCGCTATCAAAGCACCAATCGCTGCCGATAAATTAAGCATCATCAAAAATCCTAGGCTCGGTCCAAGTGGATATCCAGCTTCTCTCATCATTTTTGGCAGCCATGTACTCAAACCATAAATCATAAGCAGGCCCAAAAAGAAAGTGATCCAAAAAAACATGGTTGCCCGAATATTCTTTTTGGCAAAGAGACTCGCGATTGCCGAAAATTTGTTTCTGGAGCCTTTCTCTTCCTCCATATGGCTTTGGACAAAGTCATCGGGAAGATGATATTTTTGAGCAATACTTTTAGCTTTTGCCAACTTTTTCTTTGCTATTAGGAAACTAATCGACTCAGGTAGGAATTTAATAATAAAAGGAATAACCAAAAGTGGAGTCACACCAATCCAAAACATTAATCTCCAGCCATAATTCTCTAATAGAAACATAGAGAATAATGCACCAAGGACTCCACCAATTGGATAACCTGTATACATAATAGCGTACAGTTTTGATCGATGCTGTGCAGGGGAATACTCAATTGTTAATGCGGATGCAGTAGGTATTACCCCGCCTAGACCAAGACCTCCAATAAATCGAAATAATCCAAACATTCCTGGAGATGTTGATAGAGCAACAAGGCACATCGATAAGGAAAATACTATGATACAAAAAACCAAGGTCTTCTTTCGGCCGATCATGTCCGTAATTGTTCCTACACAAATTGCACCGATAAGCATTCCCACTAGAGCATAACTACCGATAGCCCCTGCTTGTGCAGGTGTCATACTCCAATCTTTGTACTCCATTAATGATGGTAAAACTGCACCATAAATTCCTAAATCATATCCATCCGCTAACATCGCGAACCAGCACAACACAACTACAAGTAGGGTTGCTTTAGGCATACTCTTCAATGAAAGATTAGTAGCGTTTAGATTGTTTGTTTGAGATAAATCTTGGGTTACTACTGATTGCACATCCTGATTCATTCAACCATCCCCTTTTATAATTTGCTCCAATAGTCTATTTTGTTATGTCTAAGGTGCAAACCCTCCTTGTCCCTCCTTTTATTTGATCTAACCATAATGTTCTGCCCTTGATTCGATCCTTGGGTGTTATAACAGGATCGTAAATCGAATGGGGCAAACCATGGTTTTGGCTGAATTTTAAAAATTCAATCACAATGTTGATTTTATATCTTGAATCTTTTACACTACTGTTAAGTGGTTAACACAAATAAATTTTTTTACCCCCAAATGTAAGCGCTAACAAATAATTACATTAAGTCATAGCACAGGATTAATTACATATTTCATAGATTTACAGTTTTATGGATTAGATTTCACCATTTCAATTAGGAGTTGATTAGTTGGCAATCTTGTTTGACAGTGATATCAATTGGGATTCTTGCTTACAGTTTGGTACTAGGCAATTCTTCAAAGAGAAAGCATCTATTTACCAGCAAGGGACGATGGGGGATGGATTTTATTATATCCAAAAGGGATTAATTAAAGTGACTACTACCACTTCGATTGGAAAAGAGCGCTTGTTAAACATCGCCATTCCTGGGCAATTATTAGGAGTACAAGCGATGGACCGTCAGCCCCATTTTACGACGGCAACAGCGGTAAATGACTCTATACTTTATTTTTTCTCTTGTGATCATTTTCAAAAATTAATTAAGGATCAGCCATCTATCCTTAACATTTTTATCAAAACCGTCATTCATAAAATGCACATCCTAGCTGATAAAATATATTTGGACACTCTCACACCAGATCAACAATTGGCGGTGATTCTTCTAAATATTTGTTACGAGTTTAAGAATTATGAAGTTCCTCTTACACAACAAGACCTTACAAAATGCACTGGCTTAACGAGAATCACATTATATAAGATTTTAAAACAATGGAAAGAAGAAGAAATCCTTGAGATCCATAAGAAAAAGTTTTTAATAAAAAAACCGGATGAATTAAAAAAACTTCTTGGTAAGGTGTTGTAATGAAAAATCTGCGTTATTCATGGCGACCATTTTTAAAATACGGAAAAAAACTTAAGGTAGAAGAAAATGAAATCGTTTACCATCAGGGCAGTGAAGGCAAGGGCTTTTTCTATTTAGCTAGGGGTGGTATAAAGATCACTCTCCTTTCACATGAAGGTGTAGAGCGAACGGTGAATTATGTTCCAGAAGGTATGTTATTTGGGGAGCATGGAACTAGAAATGAACCCTATTTAACCTCTGCCATCTCAAACTGTCAATCTGAAATTTATTTTTTCTCTGATGAAGCTTTAGTTATGATTTGTAAAGAACATCCTGAGGCGGCATGTATTTTTACTAATTCATTAATCTATAAATTTAGGATTCTGGCAGAAATTATTGCCTTTCTTAATTCACCTATAGAACAGCAAATGGCTCATTTCCTTTTAAAACTAGTAAGTGAAAATGGTAATTTTTCAATCGACCAAACATCGTTTGCCCGCTACATAGGGACTTCCCGGATTACCGTAAATAAAATACTTAATAAGTGGAAAAATCAACAATGGATTCAAATCTCAAACCGTACAATCGACATCCTTGAAATCGATCGATTAAAAGAACTCAGAGACTCAGGTGTGATAAACATTTTAAACTTGGATGTATTAATGTTATCCAATTAAGAATAAAGATAAATGAATAGAAGCAGGAACCCTTGTAGGGTTTCCTGCTTCAGATTGTAGACAAAAGGCATTCGATGAGCTTAATCGAATGCCTTTTTATGGTTTTTTTGCTCGTAAGAGCAAAATTTTGACCTTTCCTATACCTATATCTAGGCCATTTCTGGACTTTTCCATGTCCAGTTGGCCATCTTTTTCAAATTCATGGCAGCAAAAGTAAGCATCGCTTGC